>JAHFQQ010000332.1 GCA_023259235.1 Polaromonas sp.
ACCGAACCCCAGGGTTCCCACCACGCCACATCTGCGGTCAAGACGGCTGAGCGCCTGTGCCAACCACCAGGTGGTGGACGTTTTCCCGTTGGTACCAGTGACTGCGACAAGCTGAAGATGCTGGCTCGGCGCATCGAAATACGCCGAAGCAATCGGCCCCGCAGCGGCCTTGAGCCCCGCGTAAACCGCGATGCTTGCACCCTGAAAATCGTAAACCAGGGCGCCGTCCTGCTCGACCAGACAGGCGCGTGCACCCGCGGCGATCGCGTCGCCGACAAACTTGCGGCCATCCGTGGCGGCACCGGGCCAGGCGATGAACCCGTCCCCATCGCCAACCCTTCGGCTGTCAGTCCGGAGGCTGCCGACCACACGCTCGCGCAGCCAGCCAGCCGCTTGTTCAGGAGTGTGAAGCTGCGTTGTCAAAACGACTCCTCCACAGTCTGCGCGACGATTTGCGGCTTGACGCTCATGTCGGGCTGTACCCCCATCATGCGCAATGTCTGCTGCACGATCTGGCTGAAAACCGGCGCGGCCACCAGGCCGCCAAAGTACTTGCCGGCGCTCGGTTCATCAATCATTACCGCGACAATGATGCGCGGCTTGTCGATCGGCGCCATGCCCGTGTACCAGGCCCGGTACTTATTGGTTGCATAGCCCTTGCCAACCTGCTTGTGTGCGGTGCCCGTCTTGCCGCCCACCGAATAACCCACTGTCTGCGCGAGCGGCGCCGTGCCGCCTGGTCCGGCTGCCATGTGCATCATCTGGCGCACCTCGGTCGCAACCTGGGGCGAAAACACCTGTACGCCAATTACCGGTTCGGTGCTCTTGAACATGGTGACCGGAATGACCTGGCCGCCGTGTGCAAACGCGGTATATGCGTGCGCAATCTGGAACAGCGAAGCCGAGAGACCGTAACCATATGACATCGTGGCCTGCTCGATCGGCCGCCAGGTTTTCCACGGTCGAAGCCTGCCAGTGACCGCTCCGGGGAAAACGGTCTGCGGTTTTTGCCCAAAGCCGACCGCAGTGAGAAAATTCCACATCTCATGCGGCGTCATGCGCTGCGAGATCCTGGTCGCGCCGACATTACTCGATTTCTGGATCACCCCTTCCACGGTCAGAACACCAAAGTTGCTGTCGTCGTGAATGGTCGCGCCCGACACGGTAATGCGGCCGGGATTGGTGTCAATGATGGTTTGTGGCGTCACACGACCCAATTCAAGGGCGGTCGCAATCGTGATTGGTTTCATCGTCGAGCCTGGCTCGAACACATCGGTCATGGCGCGATTGCGCAACTGCCCGCCGGTGAGGTTGCGTCTGCCGTTGGGGTCGTAACTGGGATAGTTCGCCATCGCCAGCAGTTCCCCCGTCGTGGCGTCGAGCACCACCACGCTGCCTGCATTGGCCTTATTGAGAATGACCGCGTCGCGCAACTTCTGGTAGGCCACAAACTGCATCTTGCTGTCAATGCTGAGTTGCAGGTCCTTGCCATCCACCGGGAGCACCTGTTCACCCACGTCTTCCACCACGCGCCCGAGACGGTCCTTGATGACGCGACGTGAACCCGAGCGCCCCGCAAGAACCTTGTCCAAGGCCAACTCCATACCTTCTTGCCCCCGATCCTCCACATTGGTGAAGCCAACCACATGAGCGGTGGTTTCCCCTTCGGGGTACATGCGCTTGTACTCCTTGCGCTGGTAGATGCCCTTGATGCCAAGCGCATGAATTTTCTGCGCCACCGGCTCGTCCACCTGCCGCTTGACCCAGACAAAGGTCTTGTCATCATTGGCCAATTTCCTGGTCAGTTCGGCCAGCGGCATTTCCAGCAGCCTGGCCAGTTCTGCAAGCTGGGTCTTGGTCGCTTCAACATCCTCTGGAATGGCCCATATGCCCGCAGCCGGCACACTGGAGGCCAAAATCAGGCCATTGCGATCCAGAATGCGCCCCCGGTTGGCCGGCAGTTCCAGCGTCCGTGCAAAGCGAACTTCGCCCTGGCGCTGAAAAAAATCATTTCCAATAATCTGGATATAGACAGCGCGGCCAGCCAGTGCCGCAAACACCAGTGCAAACCCGACCATGATGAATTTGCTGCGCCAGATCGGTGTCTTGCTCGCCAGTAATGGGCTGGATGTGTAGAGGACACTTTTACTCATACGCCGCGCCTCCTGCGACAGCAGCGCTCTTGTAAGTTACGTACTGCGTGATCGCCGGCGTGGCTGGGCGCATCTGCAGACGGTCCCTGGCAAGCCTTTCAACCCGAAGCGGCGTAGCCTGGGCACGCTTCTCGACCTGCAGGAGGTCGTTATCGGCCTCTATGCTTCGACTCTGCGCCGCAGCTTTTTCCAGCTCAATGTAGACACGGCGCGACTCATACTGGATATGCACCAGATACAGCGCACTGGCCAATACCGCCAGTAACAGGACGATGTTCAGGCGAAGCATATGGCGGCCCCCAAGCTTGTCGCTTCGTGTAGCTCTCTGGCCCCCGAAGGGGCCGAGCTGGTTTGGGTCGGCCCAGCGCGGTGTATCTGGCCCCCACGTTCGCTCACTGCGTGTAGCTCTCTGCCCCCCGAGGGGGCTGAACTGGCCTGGGTCGGCCCCGCGCGGCGCTCGATCACACAGATGCTCGCGACATTGCGCTCATCCTGGATCAGTTCTGCGGTGTTCATGCGCTCACCTCGGTACGTTCGGCCACCCGCATCACGGCGCTGCGCGAACGCGGATTGGCTGCAACTTCCTCTTTGCCAGGCTTGGTACGGCCCAAGGCCCTGAGTTCCATGGCCCTGGGCGCCGCAAAAGGGGCGCGGCGATCAAACACCTCGCGTGAATGCGCGGCTATGAATTGCTTGACGACACGGTCTTCGAGCGAATGAAAACTGATCACCACCAGACGGCCTCCCGGTTGGAGCACTTTCAGTGACGCTTCTAACGCCTGTTGCAGCTCTTCAAGCTCTGCGTTGATGAAAATCCGAAAAGCCTGA
>JAHFQQ010000107.1 GCA_023259235.1 Polaromonas sp.
CCGTTCCGATGATTTCCCCCGCGCTGTTATGCACCAGCACTTCGCGCAGGGGCATCAGGGGCTCCTCCCGGGTCAGTCGCCACGCGACAGCGACCAGAAAAGTCAGCACCACCACGGTCGCCACAACAGCCAGCCAGATGCGCACATATAGATGCGAGGTAAAACGTGCCCACATGATCGTCCCGAGCTGGAGTATCAGTCCTGCTGCTTGGCAAAGACATAGCCGACGCCGCGTACCGTGAGGATGCGCTTGGGATCCTTGGCGTCCATCTCGATGGCGCTGCGGATGCGGCCCATGTGCACGTCGATCGAGCGGTCAAACGCTTCGAGTTCGCGTCCACGCACGGCTTCCATGATCTGGTCGCGTGTCAGGACCCGGCCGGCGCGTTCGGCCAGTGTCACCAACAGGTCAAACTGGTAGGAGGTCAGTTCGCAGGGATTGCCGGAGACCGACACACTGCGTGCGTCACGATCGATTTCGAGTGAACCGAAACGCATCACCTTGTGGTTGTCGGCCGCGGTGCCGGTGCCGGCAGTCTCACCGCCACGGCGCAGCACCGCGCGAATGCGCGCCAGCAACTCGCGCGGCTCAAACGGTTTGGGCAGATAGTCGTCGGCGCCAATCTCCAGGCCCACGATACGGTCCATCGGGTCGCCCTTGGCGGTGAGCATGAGCACGGCGGGACGCGCGGAGTTGTCGGCCTGGCCCTTGATGCGGCGGCACACTTCGAGGCCATCCATGTCCGGCAGCATCAGGTCCAGAATGACCAGGGCGGGCGGGTTGGCCTGCAGCGCGGCCAGGCCGCTGGCACCATCGCCGGCGTGGGCAAAGCCATATCCAGACTGACGCAGATATTCACCCACCATGGCGGCCAGGCGGGCATCATCTTCGATCATCAAAAGCTGTTGGGTCATCGGTTGCTCCTCGATTGCAAGGGGTGTGAGCTGGATCGGAACATCCTGAAGTCAATGATGCGCGCGGCGCAACAAGTGCGCTTGAAGCGACCGTAAAGTTGCGGTAAACCGCAACCGGTTGGCCGTAGCATACGTTTTTGGAACCGGTAGCCATTGGTTCAGTAATGCTATATAAATAGTAGCTTAAAACGCCATTTCTATTGGGCTTGGGACCCGTTTGTCCGGGAGGCAAGCCAGACCAGGAGGAGCACCGGCAAACCCAGCAGGGCGGTAGCGGTAAAAAAATTGCCATATCCAAAGGCATCCACATACCGGCCCGAGTAGCCGGCCAGGAACTTGGGAAGCAGCAGCATGATGGAGCTGAAAAGCGCGTATTGGGTGGCCGAATAATTGACGTTGGTGAGGCTTGAAAGATAGGCAATGAATGCCGCCGGGGCGATGTCGCTGGGAGGCTTGTCGGTCGAGATCATGGGGATCAGCACCCGAGTCGCTGCATGCGCCAAAGCAACAGCAGTATCAGCAGGGGAGGGATTGCAGTCAGGCCGGTGGCCACGAATGCCGTGGCGTAGGCGCCCAGGAGCCCGTGGGTGGGCGTGAGCGTTTCGACCGCAATACCGGAGAATCCCTTCAGAAACTTGCCGAGCAAAGCGTAGGTCGAGGACAGCATGGCGTACTGGGTGGCGGTGTATCCCAGGCTAGTCAGGCTCGACATATAGGTCACCAGGGCGACACCGGCGAACGACTGGGCAAAAGTGTCCAATGTCATCACCGCAGCAAAAACCGACGGCTCAGGATAGACGCTGAGCAAGGCGAATGCTGCCGTGCCGAAGCCCTCGAGCACGAGCCCCGCGATCAGTGTCGGCAACAAGCCGAGCCGCACGGTGCTGAGGCCTCCCGCAGCTATGCCGAGGAAGGTCGCGACCAGGCCGAAGGAGCCGCGCACCCAGGCGACCGTGTCCTTGGAGAGCCCGAGGTCGTGGTAGAACGGGTTGTACATTGGCCCCATCACAAAGTCGGGCAGGCGATAGAGCGCCACCATCAGCAGCATGATGAGCCCGGCGACTTTGTGCTTGGCGAAGAAGTCAACGAACGGGCCGACGATCCCATCGGCCAGGCCACGGAAGGTCCACAGTGGGGGCTTCTGGTGCAGAACCACATCGGCGCGGGTCGGTTCGGAGGCGAACAAGGTTGCAACCGTGCACAGCGCCATCAGCGCCGCCATGCCAATGTAGGATATCGACCAGCCGACGCGTGCCGCTGCCGCGATGATCAAGGCGTCGGTGACGAGCAGGGCGATGCGGTATCCGACCTGTGCCGCCGAGGTCATCAGCCCCACTTCGTCGGCATCGGATGCCGATTCGATGCGCCAGGCGTCGATCGCGATGTCCTGCGTGGCCGAGGCGAAGGCCGTCAACAATGCGAACGCACCGATGGCTGCGAGCCCTCCCGCAGTCCCGACAACGGCCATGCCCAGCAGCCCGATGGTGACAAGAATCTGGCACAGCAGCATCCAGCCGCGACGCTGGCCGAGGCGGCCCAGCAGCGGCACCTCGATGCGGTCCACCAGCGGTGACCAGTACACCTTGAAGGCGTACGCGAAGCCGACCCAGGAGATGAACCCGATGGCTACCAGGCTCGTGCCGTCGTCCCTCAACCAATAGCCGAAGGTGTTGGCGGTGAGCAGGAATGGCAGGCCAGAGGCGAAGCCCAGCGCCAGCATGACCGCGACCTTCGGTTGCCGAAGCTGGTGCAGCACCTCGAGTGCAGAGCGCTTGCGGTGCGCAGCGGAGTTGGCCTCGGTCATCGATTGTCTCTTCTGCCTGAGCAGGCGGCAGTAGCAGCACCACGCCCAAATACCTCGAAGTGGAACGCGTCGAGTGCGATGTCTTGCGTGGCCGACCCAAACGCCGCTGCGAGCGCGCACCACACCATGGGCAGCAAGGCCAGTCTGGGGTCGGTCAGGGCTATGGCCACCAGAGTCAGCATGATGCTTGCCTGCGACAGCAGCAGCCAACTGCGCCGTCGCCCGAGCCAGCGCGTGAGTAGCGGCAGCCCCGCCGAAAACCCAAGCAGCAGCATGCGCACGGTGGCGGCTTCGGTATAAACCCGCCAAACCTCGTGCCAGGGTATTTGTTGGGGGCTGGCCGCGGCGCCATGGGCGTCCCTGGTAGTGAGCACGGCGTCAGGCCGCGGCAGCTCGGAGGTGGAGATATTGTTGGACATGGGGGCTTCAATTTGTGGCTATTATTCACCGATGTGCTTTTTGTGCGATGCCACGAATTCCGCGTGGCCGTACCGCCGAGTTTTTGCTGGTTGCTGGCAACTGCAGCCCAACCTGCCCAAGCTCCAGGGCTTGTATCACGCGGGCGTGGCTGGGTGAATCCGGAAACAGGCCCTGACGCATCGCTGCCCACCTGGAGTCCATCCCCATGAAACTTCACATCCTGTCTGATTTGCACCTGAGCCGTGGCGCGCTGGAAATTCCCGCGAACGACGCCGACCTGGTCGTACTGGCCGGCGACATTGCGCGCCCGCGTGAAGCGGTGCCGTGGGCTCTCGGCCTGGGCCGGCCGGTGCTTTACGTTCCCGGCAATCACGAGTTCTACGGCAGCAGTATCGCGGGCACCATGGAGGAGCTCAAGATGCTGTGCAAGGGCACCCGCATTCACGTTCTTGACCGCAACGAACTCATCATTGACGGTGTGCGCTTTCTCGGAACCATCCTGTGGACCGATTTCATGCTCTGGGGTGACGGTGAACAGCGCACTCTGGCAATGCAGGAGGCTCAACGTTTCATGCGTGACTTCAGCAAAATCCATGTGGACGAGCCCGCGCAAAGACTGTTCACGCCCGAAGATTCGGCCGCCTTGTGCCGCGCTGATGCCCAGTGGCTTGCAAGCCGTCTGGCTGAACCTCATGCAGGGCCGACAGTCGTCATCACGCACCATGCGCCTTCGCGCCAGAGCATTCATCCGCGCTTTGCCGGTTCGCTGCTCAATGGCTGTTTTGTGTCCGATCTGCAGCATCTGGCTGACGGTCAGCGCGCGCAACTGTGGGTGCACGGCCATACCCATGACAGCTTTGACTATATGCTCAATGGCACGCGGGTGGTGTGCAATCCGCGCGGCTATGCAAAGGACGGAGTGAACGAAAACGCCTTGTTTGACAGCAATCTTGTAATTGAAGTCGGACCTGCGAAGCAGGCCTTGAAGCAGGAGTGAATCGCATGCGTACATGGTTCTCAAAACAGCTCGGTGATGGGGTTCTGGCCTACGCTCCGAAGGATCAGATCCAGGAAATGTTCCCGGCCCTGTTTGCAGCCGCGGGCCGACCCGCCGACATGGCCGTCTTTACCCGGCATGAGCTGGAAGGACGCCTGCAATGCGAGGTGGTGGCCTATTTCTCGCCGGCGGCCGAAGCCGTTGCCCGGCTGATGGAAGCGCAGGTGTGCGAAAAACCCTCCCGTGCCGAGCTCGACTTGCTGGCCGGGGAGCCGGGCTGCTGGGCCGTGCTCTTTCCGGAAGGCCACAAGAGCGCGTAGCGCAACGGAAACAGCCAAAGGCGCTATCGCTTTGATGGCAACAGTCAAACCGGCCATTCAATCCGTCGCACCGATACCGCGAACCATCTCCCTGTTTCATTGATTACTTTTGCTGACGCGTGTCTGCGCAGCCGCGCGGCTCCGCACTTCCGGCATGTTCTGACAAGCCATCGTGACATCGTCTTACATGGTGTGGTCAGTTTCGATGCTAACTTCACGGTTCGTCCCGCTGCGGTGTTCGTGCCGGGCAATAATTGTGAATGAGGTGCTCGATGAGGTTACTCCGAAATCTGAAGCTGGTCCTGGGTGCTGTACTGGTGGCCGGCCTTACGGCCTGTGGTGGCGGCGGCGGTGGCGGTGGCGGTGCTGCTGCCGACAGCGGCACCCTGCGTCTGGCGCTGACCGATGCACCTGCCTGCGGTTTTGACGCCGTGAACGTGACCGTCCAGAAGATACGCCTGCACCAGAGCAGCACTGCCAGCGAAACCGACGGCGGCTGGGCCGAAGTGGTTTTGAACCCCGCCAGGCGAGTGGACCTGCTGAGTCTGCAAAACGGGGTGCTGGCAGAACTCGGACAGACACCGTTGCCCGCAGGCAAGTACACCCAGCTCAGACTGGTTCTGGCAGACAATACCGCTGCCACTCCGATGGCCAATTCCGTGCTGCCCTCCGGTGGGACGGAAGCGCCACTAAAAACACCGAGCGGCCAGCAATCGGGTGTCAAGACCAATATCGACATCGACATCGCCGCCAACCAGATGGCTGATTTCGTGCTTGACTTCAATGCCTGCAAATCGGTCGTTGTGGCTGGCAACTCGGGGCAATACCTGCTCAAGCCGGCGGTTACCGTGATTCCGCGTTACGTCTCCGGCGTAGCGGGATTCGTGGAGGCCGGCTTGGTCACTGGCAGCACCAGTGTGTCCTTGCAGCAGGGTGGCCTCGTTGTCAAGGCCGCCATGCCAGACAGCAACGGCAAATTTTTGTTGCAGCCGGTTGCGCCAGGAAGCTACACGCTGGTTCTGGCCGCGCCCGGCCGCACCACGGCCATCATTACCAACGTGGCAGTGGTCGCGGACACGGTGACGTCTGTCAACGCATCCGGTACCCCGCTCAATCCCCCCGCTTCCGCCAGCGGGACCGTGAACGGCACCGCTCCGGTGGATACCCTGGTGCGGGTGCTGCAGCCGCTGACGGCTGGACCCACCGTGGAAGTCGCCGGCCGGTTCGTTGATGGCGCCACAGGCAACTACAGCTACCCGCTGGTCGTCAATGCCCCGCTGGTGGCGCCCTACATGGCGGCACCGGGTTCGCTGGTGTTTGTTGCCGACACGGCTGCGGCAGGCAAGTACGCGCTCAACGCCAGCTTGAACGGGGTTGTCAAGACTATGGCACTCGCCACGCTGACAGCCGGTGCCACGATCACGACTCCCTTCATGTTTCCCTAAGCCATCAGGAAGTCAGGCATGAGAGACCCGCTTTCGTCGAGACGGGGTCGGCGCCAGGCCTTTGGCCGGCGGTTGAAACTCACCGACATGTCAGCAGGGTTGGTGGCCAAGCGTTGTCGCCAGCGTGTTCACACTCATAGCTGCCGGAAGGTCATGCCAGGATCGAAACGACCGGGCCTGACATTTGACACAATGAGAAGGCTTCCCTTTTTTCTTGCCGATTCCCATCATGGCGAGACGACAGAAAGGATTCTCGGCATGAACGACGCACCTCACTCGCACCGCACAGCAGGTGCTTGGCCGCGCAAGGCTGGAGCGTAGGGCTTGCGGTTAGTCCAAGCGCGCCAAAGACGCGCCGCCATGCTCGAACCATCCGGTTGTGTCGCAATAGCGATATTGGACAATCTGGGCCATGCATGATTTCCGTAGAAGTTTGATCAATAGCGCCTTGCGCAAAGTTCTCAAACGGCTCCACGACCCGCTGAGTCTGCGTCACATTGAGGGGATGATGCAAGAGCGTGGTGTTTAGGCGACCACGCCAGCGTGCATCGCTGGGCGATCAAGACAGTGCCGGTGTTGGCAGCCGTCTTTCGTCGGCGCGAACACTGCGGCCATTGGAAGCGTGAAAGCGGACGCCTGCGTTGATATCTTGATGCGCCAATGCAAAGACCGCAACAGCATCGTCGAGCAGGACCACCGGGCGATCAAACGGATCACCCGACCGATGCTGGGGTTCAAGTCGTTTTGGAGTATTCGCATCATCATTGCAGGCATCGAGACCATGCACATGATCCGCAAGGGGCAGTTGGACTGTCCCGCTGGAGCAGCCCTGTCTGCAGCCGATCAGTTTTACAGCCTGGCAGCTTGATTGCCAAGCCAACGATGCAAGTCTCTTCGGCCTTACTCCGTTATTGCGACACAACCGCCGATATCACATAGAAAGGTATTCACATGAACTCAACGATAGCCAACCCAACCGTCAAACTGTCTCGCACCGTGGAGCGCCTGGTCGCCGGCCAGGCCACCTCCGATGGCGCGGGTGTCAAGCTCACCCGGGTGCTGACACAAAATCTTCAACATCGGCTGGACCCCTTCCTGATGCTGGACGCCTTTGGCAGCGACAGGCCCGATGACTACATCGCCGGCTTTCCTGATCACCCGCACCGTGGTTTTGAGACGGTGACCTACATGATCGCGGGGCGCATGCTGCACCGTGACAGTGCCGGACATGAGGGCCTGCTTCAAAACGGCGGTGTTCAGTGGATGACGGCGGGCAAAGGCGTCATCCACTCTGAAATCCCGCAACAGCAAGAGGGCGTGATGGAAGGCTTTCAGCTGTGGCTCAACCTGCACAGCAGCGAGAAGATGAACGATCCCTGGTACCGCGACTTCAAGGATGCGCAGCTTCCCAAATTGGTGACCGAACAAGGCGTTGCGGCGACGGTGATTGCCGGTGAGAGCCACGGCGTGAAAGGCGCTGTGACCCGCGAAATCACCCAGCCCCTTTACCTGGATCTGCACATGCCGGGTGGCGCGCGTTTTGAGCAAGTGCTTGCGCCCACGCACAACGCATTTGTTTACGTGTACCGCGGTGAGGTCACCGTCTCCGGGATGGCCGTTCCGGCCCAACGGATGGCCATTCTGGCCAATGACGCCCAAGCTGATGGCGTGGTGATCGAGGCCGGCTCCGACGCCAGGGTCTTGCTGATTGCCGGCCAGCCGCTCAAGGAACCCATCGTTCAGTATGGTCCCTTCGTCATGAACTCCCAGCAGGAAATCTACCAGGCCTTGAGCGATTTCCGCGAAGGTCGGTTGGGCGGATCCGCCTGATGACTTCATGGACCTGATTCGCCTGAGCCAGACCCTCCAGCAGGACGCCGTCACGGTGGTGTTCCTGAACGTCCTGCTGCAACAGCTGGGCTTGCCGGTTCCAGCCGTGCCCACCTTGCTGCTGGCGGGCAGCCTGGCCGCGACACCAGGCCAGGCAGGAAAGATACTGGCCGCCGCCATCGTCGCATCCGTCATGGCCGACTGGATCTGGTACCACGCCGACCGGCGGTTCGGCTACCGGGTGCGAAGGTTGCCGTGCATGACCAGCTCCGGCAGGACGTTGGCGACTGGCCCAAAGACCAGCCCATCGTCACGCTATGCGCCTGCCCGGAAGACGCCGGTGCGGTTCTGGCCGCTCGTCATCTGCTGAGTAAAGGCTATGTGTCGGTCAAGCCTTTGCACGGGGGCTACGACGCCTGGATCGCCGCCACCAGCCCGATGACAACAAGGCCTCCCCTGCGCCAGCCTGATCGCGACCGCCATCACCGCTCGGCGAGTGTCAGAGGGTGAAGTCGTCATCGATGGTGAGTGGCGCGTGATCAGAAAACCGCTGGTCCTTGAACACCGTAGCCGCAGGCGCATGAACGGCCAAGGCTTCGGTCGCCAGGTGGTAGCTACTGCGACAAAAAACCTGCAAATGCCGTCGGGTTCACTCGCCCGCTTGAGCTCAACAAGTCCGGATGAATGCTGCTTCGCGGCCACCACCTACTGGTCAAACGTGGATCGTCAATGACGGCAAGAGACTGACTGCGGATGTAGGCCAATCGAAGCTGGTCGCTCCAAACCGGTCACCGAACGTTGCAACGTGACTGTCAGCTATGGGGCTATTGTGTTGAAAAACTCGGAAGTTCCCGATCGTCCTGGGCTGGCAGAAAAATCGACCTTTCAAATCGCTCCAGAATCGACGATCTCACATGCGGGAAGGGGTGAGGTACCCCCGCAAACATTGCTCTAGGCGGAGGTAGGGAGTTTTTCAACAGAATAGGGCGATAACGTTCAGCTGGGTTCATACCGAACAGCACCTGACAGGTCAAGCCAAGGATCCGTGAGTAACTAATTGGAGCGCAGCCCCCGCTGGGTGGCCGGCTCTACGCCACCACAGGCAACTGGGCGACGGCGCTTTGGGTCTATGCGGGTACCGTGGTTCCCATAACAGCCGGTGGATTGATGATGGCCAGGCCAGGCCGCTACCTTGAGGATAGGTTCGTCTGATAGCAAGCTGCGTCTGACTTGGCTGATCGATGGTCAGACCTATTGGAAACATGTTGCCCAGAAATGCCAATAGGCGTATCGTGACCTGTCCGACTTGTCAGGCCATGTTTGCGCAAGTTCAGTCACTGAAAGCCGATTGCCCAGCGCCGGCCGGACGATCGCATCGATCTCTCTGGTTGAAAGGAAAGTTCAAATGACTACACACAAAGTTGGCTACCTGATCGGTAGCCTGGCGAAGGCCTCCATCAATCGGCAGCTCGCCAGGGCGCTGGTGAAACTGGCGCCGTCCGAGTTGGTATTTACGGAGATACCAATCAAGGACCTGCCGCTCTACAGCTACGACTACGACGCCGACTACCCACCGGTGGCACGGGCCTTCAAGCAGGCCATCGCCGATGTCGATGCGCTGCTGTTCGTCACGCCGGAATACAACCGATCGATCCCCGGCGGCCTGAAGAATGCCATCGACTGGGCCAGTCGGCCGTGGGGGAAGAACTCTTTCACCCGCAAGCCCTCTGCCGTGATTGGCACATCGCCCGGCGCCATTGGAACTGCGGTGGCCCAGCAGAGCCTGCGCAGCGTGCTCGGCTTCTGCAACGCGCCTCAGATGAACGCGCCGGAGGCTTACATCCAGTTCACCCCCGGCCTCATCACCGAAGACGGCGACGTTACCAACGCAAGCACGGCGGAGTTCCTGCGCAACTACATGTCGGATTTCCACCAGTTCATCGCGCGCGTCATGGCGGTGCTGCCGCGCGACGCATGACCGCCGATGCCGACGGCAGTGGTCGATCGGACGGTGCTTCTCGGTGACGACGCCGTCTAGATAGTTAGTAGCTCGCGCAGGGCGCGATGGAGAATCGCATGGATATCAGCGTTCAAGCCGAGATGCCGTACAAGGGCAACGATCGGCTGCTGTTCGGCATCATCATGGGCGTCGTCGCGTTCTGGCTGTTTGCCCAGACGACGCTCAACATCGCGCCCGACATGAGCCGCGACCTCGGCATGGATGCGAGCATGATGAACGTCGCGGTGGCCATCACCTCGCTGTTCTCGGGGATCTTCATCGTGGTGATGGGCGGCTTGGCCGACCGTGTTGGCCGGCTGAAGATTACGCGCATTGGCTTTTACCTGAGCATCGCCGGCTCGCTGCTGGTGGCCATCACGCCGCAGGGTCAGCTGGCAACACCGGTCCTGCTCGTGGGCCGCGCGCTGCAAGGCCTGTCGACCGCCTGCATCATGCCGGCCAGTCTGGCGCTGGTGAAAGCCTTCTGGGACGGCGCCGAACGCCAGCGTGCCATCAGCATGTGGTCGATCGGTTCCTGGGGCGGTTCGGGCCTGTGTTCGCTGGTCGGTGGCCTGATGTCGCAGAACTTTGGCTGGCGCTCGATCTTCTGGGTGGCCATCGCGGTGAGCGTGCTCGGCCTGTGGATGATGCGCGGCGCGCCCGAGAGCAAGGCTGAAACCACGGGCGAGTACAAGTTTGACCTGTCCGGCGTGCTTGCGTTCATGGTCACCATGGTGGCACTGCAAGTGCTGGTGACGCAAGGCAACAAGCTGGGCTGGACCAGCCCGACTGGCTTGGGTCTGTTGGCAGCAACGGTGGTGTTCGGCTGGCTGTTTTTCCGCATCGAAGACAAGGCGTCCAATGCGTTCTTCGACTTCAGCCTGTTCAAG
>JAHFQQ010000108.1:0-1060 GCA_023259235.1 Polaromonas sp.
TGGTACATCTTTGGTTCGCTCGCCCTGCTGGTGCTGGTACTCCAGATTGTCACCGGCATCTTCCTGACCATGCACTACAAGCCTGACGCCGCACTGGCCTTCGGCTCGGTTGAATACATCATGCGCGACGTGCCTTGGGGCTGGCTGATTCGCTACATGCACTCGACGGGTGCCTCGGCCTTTTTCATCGTGGTTTATCTGCATATGTTCCGTGGGTTGCTTTACGGCAGCTACCGCAAGCCGCGCGAACTGGTCTGGATTTTTGGCTGCACCATTTTCCTGGCGATGATGGCCGAGGCTTTCATGGGGTACTTGCTGCCGTGGGGCCAGATGAGCTATTGGGGCGCTCAGGTGATCGTGAACCTGTTTTCCGCGATTCCCGTCATCGGCCCTGATCTGGCGCTGCTGATTCGCGGCGACTATGTGGTCGGTGATGCGACGCTGAACCGTTTCTTTTCTTTCCATGTGATCGCTGTGCCGCTGGTGCTGCTGGGTCTGGTAGTGGCGCATTTGCTGACCCTGCACGATGTGGGCTCCAACAACCCCGATGGCGTCGAGATCAAGGGTCCGAACGCGCCGCGTGATGCCAACGGCCATCCGCTTGACGGCATACCGTTTCATCCCTACTACACGGTGCACGACATTTTTGGCGTCAGCCTGTTCCTGATGGTTTTCTCGGCAATCCTCTTCTTCGCGCCCGAGCTGGGCGGCTATTTCCTTGAGTACAACAACTTCATTCCCGCCGATCCGCTGCAAACGCCTCTGCACATTGCTCCGGTCTGGTATTTCACGCCCTACTATTCCATGCTGCGCGCCATTACCAGCGAGATGGTGTATGCGCTGATTGCCTGCGTCCTGGCCGGCGCGGTGCTGGGCGTGGTCAAGGCCAGGGTAACGAATATCTTCAAGGCAGTCATAGTCGGCGCGGCCGTGGTGGTGGTGGCCGGCATGCTGATGATCGATGCCAAGTTCTGGGGCGTGGTGGTGATGGGAACTTCCGTCATCATCCTGTTTTTCCTGCCCTGGCTGGATCGAAGCGAAGTCAAATCCATTCGCTACC
>JAHFQQ010000108.1:1070-10595 GCA_023259235.1 Polaromonas sp.
CCGCCCAGGCTGGAACAAGGCTCTGTATGGTATTTTTGTCATCAACTTTTTCGTGCTGGGCTACCTGGGCATGCAGCCACCTTCAGCGATCGGTGCGCGGGTGTCGCAGGTTGGCACCCTGCTTTACTTTGGCTTCTTTCTGCTGATGCCGTGGTGGAGCCGGTTGGGTACCTTCAAGCGCGTTCCCGATCGCGTGATTTTTGCGGCCCACTGAGCGTGAGAACCATAACCATGAAAAAATTGATCCTCGCCCTGATTACTGCGGCCGGCCTGGTGGCCGGTGCTCAGGCCAACACCGGCGGCGCTGTCTGGGACAAGGCGCCCGCCAGGGCCAATGATCTGGCCGCCCTGCAAAATGGCGCCAAGCTGTTTGTCAACTACTGTCTGAACTGTCATTCGGCAGCCTTCATGCGGTTCAACCGCCTCAAAGACATCGGCCTGACCGACCAGCAGATCAAGGACAACCTGCTCTTTACGACCGACAAGGTGGGTGAAACCATGCAGGCCGCGATCGACCCGAAACAGGCCAAGGTCTGGTTTGGCGCCAATCCGCCGGATCTGACCGTGATTGCCCGTTCGCGCTCCAGCGCAGGCGGCAGTGGTGCGGATTACCTCTACACCTACATGCGCACCTTTTACCGTGACGATACCAAGGCGACCGGCTGGAACAACCTGACCTTCCCCAATGTGGCCATGCCTCATGTGCTGTGGGAGCTGCAGGGTGAGCGCAAGCCCGTGTATGCCGAGCAGGAAGAAGGCGGCCACAAGATGGAAGTCTTCAAAGGCTGGCAACAGGTCACACCAGGCACCATGACGCCGCTGCAATACGACCAGGCCGTTGGCGATCTCGTGGGTTATCTGCAGTGGATGGGCGAGCCGGCTCACAACACCCGGGTTCGCATCGGCGTCTGGGTGCTGATCTTTCTTCTCTTGTTGACCTTTGTATCCTGGCGCCTGAATGCAGCGTACTGGAAAGACGTCAAGTAATTTTGCCAATGGATGCGCCGTGGCCATGGCCCGGTGCGCACAGGCTTCTTTGGAGTGGAAGGTCCCAGGTTCTGATTCCTGGTCTCCACTTTTTTGTTTTCAGGAGTTCCGAATCATGATGGTCCTATATTCAGGCACAACCTGTCCTTTCTCGCATCGCTGCCGTTTCGTTCTGTTTGAAAAAGGCATGGATTTCGAAATCCGCGACGTCGACCTTTACAACAGGCCGGAAGACATCAATGTCATGAACCCATACGGCCAGGTACCGATTCTGGTCGAGCGCGACCTGATCCTGTATGAATCGAACATCATCAACGAATACATCGACGAGCGCTTCCCGCACCCGCAGCTCATGCCCGGTGACCCGGTTGATCGGGCACGGGTTCGGCTGTTTCTGCTCAACTTTGAAAAAGAGCTGTTTGTTCACGTCAGCACGCTGGAGTCCCGTGCCACCAAAGGCAATGAAAAAGCGCTTGAAAAGGCCCGCGCGCATATTCGTGACCGCTTGACGCAACTGGCGCCGATTTTTCTGAAGAACAAGTTCATGCTGGGCGACAATTTTTCCATGCTCGACGTGGCGATTGCCCCGCTGCTCTGGCGCATGGACTACTACGGCATTGACCTGTCGAAAAATGCCGCACCGTTGCTCAAGTATGCCGAGCGCATTTTTTCACGCCCCGCGTACATTGAAGCGCTGACGCCCTCCGAAAAGGTCATGCGCAAGTAATATGGCCCCCACGCTCGCCACTGCGTGTGCTTCGCTGCCCTCCGAAGGGGCTGAACTTCGCTTGGGGCGGCCCGGCGCTTCGTTCCTGGCCCCCACGCTCGCCACTGCGTGTACTGCGCTGCCCCCCGAAGGGGCTGGCCTTGCTTGGGGTGGCTCTGCGTTGCGGCCGCTGGCCCGGGTTTAACCTGGCTGAATTCATGAACGTGCTGGACTCCCTGTCAACGCGGCCGTACCTGATACGGGCCTTGTATGAATGGTGTACCGACAACGGCTTCACACCGTACGTGGCCGTATCGGTGGATCAGAGCGTGCAGGTGCCGCGTGAATACGTGAAGAACAATGAAATCGTGCTCAACATCAGCTTTGACGCAACCAGTTCGCTGCAACTGGGCAATGAGTTCATCGAATTCAAGGCGCGTTTTGCAGGCAGCCCGCGGGAAATCATGGTGCCGATCAGTCATGTGATTGCCATCTATGCCCGTGAAAACGGGCAGGGCATGGCTTTTCCACTGGAAAATTCATCAGCCGCTCCCAACCTGGGGTCTATGGATGCAGCCGCAGGCGCGATCGATCCACCGCCTGCTGCAACGCCGGCCACTTCGCCTCCAGCATCGCCCGCGCAGGGGCCGGCAGACGAGTCCGAAGGAAAAATCATGCAGTTGGTCCCAGAGGACACCCAACTCGCCGGCAAGGACAGCCCTGACTCTCCGGAACCGCCCAGGCCGCCGCCGCGCACCCGGCCTTCGCTCAAACGGGTCAAGTAAAATACACTTGTGCCGCTTTAGCTCAGTTGGTAGAGCAACCGCCTTGTAAGCGGTAGGTCGTCAGTTCGATTCCGACAAGCGGCACCATTTATCAAGAAGCTCATTAAAACTTCATGAAGGCCCGCATTAAACGGGCGATGGATGCTATTAATTGCATCGTTAAAAAAGCAAACAGGAAGACGCGTACGCGCTGGGTGATCGCGGTAGCTGTATAAAGCTACTTTTTAGCTATTAGTATCTTCAGCCGAATTGCGGTAACCTTCCAGCCTTCGGTAAGCAGGCGAGCCTGGATGAGCGGCAGCAACTGGCGGATTTTCGCGGCAGCTGCATTGCCACTCACCAGCAGGCACCAGCTTTCGTGATCGATCGGTCCGGCCATCACGGCTGGCCGCAGGGCTTCGGGAATCAGCGACTCGATCACCTTGAGCCTGCGGTTGGATTCCTGGACCAGTTCTGCCAATCGCGCCAGGGAAGGGGAATTTTCAGCTGCTTGCTGGACGCTGACTGACTGGGAAACGAGCCGGGTTGTATTCACGATTGACGAGGGGTCTGGGTGGGCCGGGGCCGGGCTTTTAAAGAGGTAAACAAGGTGCATTTGATTATCACGGATGCGTGGCTGGCGAAAAGCCGGGCCATTTATTTAAGTGGCACCAAGCTGATCGTTGTCGGCTTCATTGCCGCACTGGTGCTCATGCTGGTGTCCGCCGCCCTTTATCAATGGGTGTTTCTCAAAGGCGCCCGCGAGGGCTGGCCGCTCGTTGGCTCGCTGGTGAAGCTGGTGGCGAAGGACGAGTTTGCGCAACGCGACCGCTTTTTGCGCGAGAACCTCGACATGATGGCCAGACGCGTTGGTGAAATGCAGGCCAAAATGATGCAGCTCGAAGCGCTGGGTGAGCGGGTGTCGGGCCTGGCCGGGGTCAATCCGAACGAGATCAAGGTGACCCCGGGGAGCGGTGGAGCATTGGTGGCTTCGCGCTCCCTGACAATGGAAGAGTTGCAGGCCACCCTGGCCGACCTGGACAAGCTGACTGATCAACGGGTTGACCTGATGACCGTGATGGAGTCGCGCCTGTTTGACCAGAGGCTCAAGAAAATGATGATTCCGACTCAGGAGCCTGTGGTCGGAGGCACTTTGGGTTCACCATTTGGCTGGCGCATTGACCCGCTTAATGGGCACTCTGCCCTGCACACGGGGCTGGATTTTCCGGCGGCACCGGGTACCCCCATTGTGGCTGCTGCGGGGGGTGTCGTTGTGACGCAGGAATATCACCCCGAGTATGGCAACATGATCGAGGTGGATCACGGCAATGGCGTGATAACGCGTTACGCGCATTCTTCACGGGTATTTGTCAAGAAGGGCGATATCGTCAAGCGTGGTCAAAAAATCGCCGAAGTCGGGACGACCGGGCGCTCCACGGGCCCGCACCTGCACTTCGAGGTGCTGCTTCAAGGGGTATTCCAGGACCCGCGGAAATTTCTGACCGCCGGACACGCCCTGCCCAAACCGAACTTCGCGGTAGCGCCTGATCCGAAAGCCCGGCCCAACCGGCAGCCTGCCGGGCGGGGTTAAAATCAAAGGCTTGCGCACAGTTGAACTAACTGCACAGCACACACACCTAAGTTCCGTACTCAAACAAGGGATTTCGGCCGCATCACCAGCCCATGGGGCAGGCCATGCGGCTTCGTATTTATGGCTTTCAACATTCTGACCAAAATTTTCGGCAGTCGCAACGACAGGCTGCTCAAGACCTACCGGAAAACCATAGACCGCATCAATGCGCTGGAACCCCAGTACGAGAAGCTTGGCGATGAGCAGTTGCGCGCCAAAACCCGGGAGTTCAAGGATCGGGTAGCGGCGGGTGAGGAACTCGATGCCTTGCTTCCTGAAGCGTTCGCGGTGGTGCGCGAAGGCAGCAAACGCGTCATGAAATTGCGTCACTTTGATGTGCAGCTGCTTGGCGGCATGGCGTTGCACAACGGGAAGATTTCGGAAATGGGAACGGGTGAAGGCAAGACCCTCACCGCCACATTGCCGGTTTACCTGAATGCATTGACCGGCAAGGGGGTTCACGTGGTAACGGTCAACGACTATCTGGCCAGCCGTGATGCCATCTGGATGGGCAAGCTCTATAACTTTCTGGAGTTAAGCGTCGGCATCAATCTTCCCAACATGTCGCGGGAGGAAAAGCAGGCTGCCTACAACGCCGATATCACTTACGGCACGAACAACGAGTACGGATTCGACTACCTGCGCGACAACATGGTGTACGAAGTAGCTGACCGGGTTCAGCGCGCCCTTAATTTCGCCATTGTCGATGAAGTGGACTCGATCCTGATCGATGAGGCGCGCACGCCGCTCATCATTAGCGGCCAGGCCGAAGACCATACCGAGATGTACATCGCGATGAACAAGGTCGTGCCATTGTTGACACGTCAGGAGGGTGAGGCTGACCCAAGAACCGGCGAGGGTGTGACCAAACCCGGCGACTACACCATCGACGAAAAAGCGCACCAGGTGTTTCTGACCGAACAAGGCCACGAGAACGCCGAAAACATCCTGTACAAGCAGGGTCTTATTGCGCAAGGCGCCTCGCTTTACGACCCGGCCAACATTTCGTTGATGCACCATTTATATGCTGCCCTGCGCGCCAATTTGTTGTACCACCGCGACCAGCACTATGTGGTGCAGGGTGGTGAAGTGGTGATTGTCGATGAGTTCACCGGTCGCCTGATGTCGGGGCGCCGCTGGAGCGATGGCTTGCATCAGGCGGTGGAAGCCAAGGAAGGCGTGCAGATCCAGGCTGAAAACCAGACGCTGGCGTCGATTACTTTCCAGAACTACTTCCGGCTTTACAAAAAGCTGGCTGGCATGACTGGCACCGCGGACACCGAGGCCTACGAGTTCCAGGAAATTTACGGCCTGGAAACCACCATCATTCCGCCCAACCGGCCCAGCCGCCGGGATGACCAGCTCGATCGTGTTTACAAGACCACGCGTGAAAAATATGAAGCGGCGATCAAGGATATTCGCGAGTGTTACCAGCGCGGCCAGCCGGTGCTGGTGGGTACCAGTTCGATCGAGAATTCCGAGGTGATAGCCCAGCTGCTGGAAAAGGAGAAACTGCCCCATCAGGTGCTCAATGCGAAGCAGCATGCCCGCGAAGCGGACATCATTGCGCAGGCGGGTCGCACCAAAATGATCACCATTGCCACCAATATGGCCGGACGGGGGACCGATATCGTGCTCGGTGGCAACGTTGAAAAGCTGATCGAAGCCCTCGAAGCGGACGAGTCGCTCGATGCCGCGGCCAGGCAAGCCGAAGCTGCGCGCTTGCGTGCGCAGTGGGAGCAGGAACACGAGAAGGTCACGATGCTGGGTGGCTTGCGCATCATCGCCACCGAGCGGCACGAATCTCGCCGCATCGACAACCAGTTGCGTGGGCGTTCGGGCCGCCAGGGCGACTCGGGCTCATCGCGCTTTTACCTGAGCCTGGATGATTCCCTGATGCGAATCTTTGCTGGAGATCGTGTCAAGTCCATCATGGAGCGGCTCAAGATGCCGGACGGTGAAGCAATTGAAGCCGGTATCGTGACGCGCAGCATCGAATCGGCCCAGCGCAAGGTCGAGGCGCGCAACTTTGATATTCGCAAGCAGCTGCTTGAATACGACGATGTGGCGAATGACCAGCGCAAGGTGATCTATCAGCAGCGCAATGACATCATGGATGCAAGCAGCCTGCAAGGGCAGATTGCCTCCCTGCGTGAAGGTTGCTTCACCGACCTGACGCGGCACTACGTACCGGCGGAGAGCGTGGAGGAGCAGTGGGATGTGGCAGGGCTCGAGAAAATTTTGCGTGAGGAGTGGCATATCGAGCTGCCCTTGCACCAGGAGCTGGAGTCTGCCGCGGCCCTCACCGACCAGGACGTGCTGGATAAAGTTCTTGTTGCAGCGAATGCGGCATTTGCGAGCAAGGTCGAGAAAATCGGCCAGGAAAATTTCACCCAGTTCGAGCGCATCGTGCTGCTGCAAAGCATAGACAGCCACTGGCGGGAACACCTGAGCGCGCTCGACTACTTGCGCCAGGGCATTCATCTGCGCGGCTATGCGCAGCAGCAGCCCAAGCAGGAATACAAGCGTGAAGCATTCGAATTGTTTGGCCAGATGCTCGACAGTGTCAAAAATGAGGTGACCAAGATACTCATGACGGTGAAAATTGACCCGGGTGAACCTTTGGAGCAGGTTGCCGAAGAAATGGAAAGCCGGGCCGAGAATATCCTCAACGTCACCTACACCGCGCCAACCGAAACCGGTGGAATCGAAACCACCGTGGACAAGGCGGTGAAAATGCTGGGGGGCGCAGGGCTCGCCGGTGCCGTGCCGCGCGTCGGCCGAAATGACCCCTGTCCCTGTGGTTCTGGCAAGAAATACAAGCTGTGCCACGGCCGGTTGAATTGAGCCAAAGCCGGGGCAGGCTGGCAATTGACGCGGCCGGGCGTAATTGCCGGGCTGCGCCACTTCTCGTTTTCTGGAGTCAAGAACATGCCTGTGAATCTGGTTGCCACACCTGCAGCAAGCCTTCATCCAGTGCCCGGTGCGCGATGGGGAATCGCTGAAGCCGGCATTCGCAAGGCGAATCGCAAGGATCTGGCGGTGCTGCTGCTCGACCAGGGCTCTTCGGTCGGTGCAGTTTTTACGCAAAACCGGTTTTGCGCGGCACCCGTGCAAATCTGCCGTGCGCATCTGTTCTCCGTTGAAAACCCGGAAATCCGCGCCATGCTGATCAATACCGGCAATGCCAATGCCGGAACCGGCGATGCGGGTCTGCAGCGGGCGCTGTCCTGCTGCGCCGCGCTGGCCAGCCAACTCCATCTGGCAGCCGCGCAAGTCTTGCCGTTTTCAACCGGGGTGATCATGGAGCCGTTGCCCCATGAGCGCATTGTGGCCGGGCTGCCCGCCGCGCTGGCCGATGCCCGGGAAGACAACTGGGCCAACGCCGCCCAGGCCATCATGACCACCGATACAGTGGCCAAGGCTTACTCAACCCGCGTCACCTTGGGCGGGAAGGCAGTCACCATATCCGGCATCGCCAAAGGCGCCGGCATGATCCGGCCCAATATGGCGACCATGCTGGGCTTCATCGCGACCGATGCCTGCGTGCCCCAGGCGCTCATGGCGCAGCTGGCCAGGGAACTGGCCGAAGGATCATTCAATCGCATCACGGTTGATGGTGACACTTCCACCAACGATTCCTTCGTGGTGGTAGCCACCAACCGGGCACAACACCTGCCCATCACATCGCTGGACAGCACGGACGGACAGGCTTTGCGCGGTGGCATGCTGGATATCGCGAGGAAGCTGGCGCAAGCCATCGTGCGTGACGGAGAAGGTGCCACCAAGTTCATCACCATTGCGGTCGAGGGTGGAAAAACCAGTGAGGAATGCCGGCAGGTGGCCTATGCCATCGCCCACTCTCCGCTGGTCAAAACGGCATTTTTTGCCAGTGATCCCAATCTGGGCCGTATTCTCGCTGCTGTCGGCTATGCCGGAATTGCCGACTTGGATCAGACCCGGATCGGCTTGTTCCTCGACGATGTGCTGGTCGTCAGGAATGGTGGAAGAGACGTCGCTTATGTCGAAGCCGAGGGCCAGCGCGTGATGAAGCAAAGCGAAATTACCGTGCGCGTGCTGCTCGGGCGGGGGCAGGCCGCCGATACCGTCTGGACCTGCGATCTGTCTTACGACTATGTCAAGATCAATGCGGATTACCGGAGCTGAGGCGCCAGGCAGCGGACCATGAACGAACAGTTTGAACGCCTGCTGAGGCAGCTCGAGTCTCTGGCGGCGCGCATCGAATCCGCGCTGCCCAAACCATTGTCCGCGCCTGACTGGAATGCGTCGGTTGCTTACCGTTATCGCAAGCGCAGTTCCGGACATGGCTCGCTGGAGCCCGTCATGCACCTGGCGGTGATGCGCCTGGCCGATTTAAGGGAAATTGACGATCAGAAAGAAAAAATCAGACGCAACACCGAGCAATTTGTCAGCGGCAAGCCCGCCAACAATGTGTTGCTGACCGGAGCGCGCGGGACCGGAAAATCATCCCTGGTCAAGGCCTGCTTGAACGAATATGCCGTGCGGGGTCTGCGGTTGATAGAAGTGGACAAGACCGACCTGGTCGATTTGCCCGATATTGTGGATGTGGTTTCCGGCCGGCCCGAGAAATTCATCGTCTTTTCCGACGATCTGAGCTTTGAGGAAGGCGAGCCCGGCTACAAGGCGCTCAAATCCATTCTTGACGGCTCCATCGCCGCAGCCACCCCGAATGTGCTGATTTATGCCACCAGCAACCGGCGCCATCTGCTGCCGGAGTACATGACGGAGAACCTCACCTACACGCACACCGAGGATGGTGAAGTGCATCCCGGTGAAGTCGTGGAAGAAAAAGTTTCGCTGTCGGAGCGATTCGGTTTATGGGTCAGTTTTTACCCTTTCAGTCAGGACGAATATCTGGCTATTGTGGGCCAATGGCTGTCGTCATTTGGCGTTGATGTGCCGGATATTGAGGCCGCCAGACCGGCATCGCTGGTGTGGGCGCTGGAGCGCGGCTCGCGCAGTGGCCGTGTGGCTTACCAGTTTGCGCGCGATTACGCAGGCCGGCGCGGTGCCGGTCAAAATTGATGCCAAAGCAGATTCTGGTTGCCGATGCAAACCTGCCTCGCACAGGCGGGGCGGATCGCAAGATGGTGGATGTGGCGGTGGGCGTGCTGATTCAGGCCGATGGCAGCTTCTTGCTCACGTCGAGACCTGCCGGCAAGGTCTATGAAGGCTATTGGGAATTTCCCGGCGGCAAGCTGGAGGCGGGCGAGAGTGTCGAGCAGGCGCTGCGACGGGAGCTTGGGGAGGAAATCGGCATCACCATTGGTGCCGTGCATCCGTGGAAGGTTGAACAGGTGGATTACCCGCATGCGCTGGTGCAGCTTAATTTTTGCAAGATTTTTGAATGGACGGGTGCGTTGCAGATGCGCGAGCAGCAGTCATTTGCCTGGCAA
>JAHFQQ010000109.1 GCA_023259235.1 Polaromonas sp.
CGTCGATGTCTGGTGCATATCGCTCAAAAAGCTGCTTGGCGGTCATCATGACCTGATCAGACGCCTTACGCCCACCGCTTCGGCCACCCATGCCATCGGCCACAATGCCCAGTATGCAGCCGGGAACGCGAAGGTGGGTGAACAGGTTGACCTGGTCCTGCTGGTAGTCCCGATCTCCCTTGTGGATACCAGTGGATGCCGTGATTCGATAACCGTTGGACATAGTGTAATAGTTCGAACTGAAAGAACTCGATTTATGGCTGCAATCAACGTATTATGAGGTGAAGCAGCTGTCTGAACAGAATAATATCGTGGACTTGAACTTACATTCCCCCGAACGACATCTGATCGAGCTGAAAATTGAGCATGCGGATCTCAATGCTCTGGTGGATATAACGGTTCGCGCATTGCCGATTGACGAGATTTTGCTCAGACGCCTGAAAAAGCGTCGCCTTCAACTCCGTGACCAGATATCGCAACTCGAATTGTCGCTGGACCGTCCTGAGCCTGCCTGATGAACCTGTCATTTGAGGTACAAGAGGCGTTTTCGCCAGGCGGAGTATTGTCGCGCGCAGCCGAATACTTTGTTCCGCGTGATGGACAAACCGAAATGGCGCTGGCTGTGGCCGATGCCATTGAAGGAGCGTACCCGATCGTGGTGGAAGCCAGCACAGGCGTCGGCAAAACATTTTCCTATATGGTCCCGGCGTTACTGAGCGGTGAGCGGGTGTTGCTTTCCACCGCGACCAAAACCTTGCAGGACCAGCTGTTTGGCCGTGATCTACCCCACTTGGTGAAGGCGCTCCGGTTGCCGGTACGCACGGCGCTCCTCAAGGGGCGTGCCAGCTACCTGTGCCTGCACCGCATGGAACTTGCTCGGCAGGAGTCTTCGCAGATCGATGGCATTTCAGCGCGTGCGCTGGGGAAAATTGAAACGTGGTCCAAGGTGACGCGAACCGGCGATCTGGCGGAGCTTGCAGGGCTGGATGAACGTTCCTCATTGATTCCCCTGGTGACATCAACGCGGGAAAATTGTCTGGGTGCTCAATGCCCTCATTTTCGTGCCTGTCATGTGAATCTGGCACGCAGGGAGGCCATGGCAGCCGATGTGGTGGTTATAAACCATCATCTATTTTTTGCCGACCTGGCTGTTCGCGAGTCTGGCGTGGCCGAGTTGCTCCCCACGGTGCGGATTGCGATTTTTGATGAAGCGCATCAGCTGAATGAAATTGGTGTGCAGTTTTTAGGGAGAAACCTGACCACAGGGCAACTGCTGGACTTTTCCCGTGACTTGTTGGCGGCGGGATTGAAGCTGGCCCGCGGTCTGGTGGATTGGCAGGGCGTTGGGGCAGCAATCGAGCAGTCCGCCCGAGACTTGCGCTTGGCAGTTGGCAGGCAATTCCCCGGTAACAAGCTGCGCTGGACGGACCAAACGCCTGAGGGCGTGGACCCCGCCACATGGGTGCGGGCGCTGGAAGCAGTTCAGTCCGCGTGCCAGCAGGCCTGTTCCGTGCTCGCCAGGGTCGGCGAGATGGCGACCGATTTTGTTCGGCTTCTCGAGCGCGCCACTGAACTTGCAGCGCGGGCTGAATGCTTTCTCAACACCTGCGAGCCGGATTGTGCGCGCTGGGTCGATGTGGGCGCACAGTTGCGGCTGATTGAATCGCCATTGGATATCTCAAAAGCAGTCAAGGACACTATCTTCAATACGGCCGGCGGTTCTGCGAAATCCTGGGTATTTACTTCGGCAACGCTTGGAGATGATGACCGGCTCAGCTGGTTTACCCAGCCTTGCGGTCTGACCGATGTCAAGGTGCTGCGGATTGGAAGCCCTTTCGACTATGAACGGCAGGCTGCAGTGTATGTTCCACAGAACTTTCCCAAGTCCGCTGATCCGGCTCATTCGGCAAAGGTTGCAGAGTCCGCGGCAATGTGGTCGCTGCAATTGGGAGGGCGCACCATGGTGCTGACCACCACCTTGCGGGCTTTGCGGTTGATTGGCAATGCGCTGCGGGTCGCCTTCGGGCACTCGCGCGGCCTGGAAGTACTGGTTCAGGGAGACAGCCCCAAGCGGGTATTGATTGAGCGGTTCCGGGAAGGCAATGCAGGTGGAGGCAAGGGTTGTGTGCTGGTCGCATCAGCATCCTTCTGGGAAGGCATTGACGTGCCGGGTCACGCGCTTCAACTGGTCATCATTGACAAGCTGCCTTTCCCGCCCCCGAACGATCCCTGGGTCGAAGCCCGTTCGAAAATGCTGGAGTCTCGGGGGCTCAGTGCATTTAGCGACTATTTTCTCCCCGAGGCTGCCGTGGCGCTCAAACAGGGGGCAGGGCGCTTGATACGCCGGGAAACCGATCAAGGTATCCTGGTTGTGTGCGACGGCAGGCTGGCTTCCATGAGCTACGGAAAGCGACTGATGAAGGCACTGCCACCAATGCGTTGGTTGGCCTCGGAGCAGGAATTGATGGCCCGGCTGGAGCAACTTACCAAAATTGGTACCACGGAGTGTCTGCAGATTTAAAGCCTTTGCTTATGTAGCGACTTTGCGGGAATGTTTTGTCCATGATGCGACGGGCATCATCACGCAGTTCAACCATGCCCAATGCGTCATAAGACTTGTAGATAATATAAATGGCCTCCTCGAGCGCCGGGACGTCGCGGTAGTCCGAAATTGCACTTTGAGCCCGATTGATGGCCGCAATATAGGCGCCTCGAGAATAGTAGTATGTGGCCACGTGAACCTCGGATTGAGCCAGCGAGTTGACGATGTAGTTCATGCGCAAACGGGAGTCTGGCGCATAGCGGGAATCCGGGAAGCGGGCCGCCAGTTCCCTGAACGACTCGAACGATTCCTTGGCTGCCTTCTGGTCGCGTTCAGATAAGTCCTGGCCCGAGATGAAGCCAAAAATGCCAAGGTTGTCGTTAAAGTTCACCAGGCCTTTGAGATACAGTGCGTAATCCATGGCTGGACTGGCCGGATGCAGCTTCATAAACCGGTCAAGTGTGGCAACGGCTTGCGCAGGTTCGCCGCCTTTGTATTGCGCATAGGCCTTTTCAAGCTGCGCTTGCTGTGCGAGAGGCGTTCCTGCCGCGCGGCCTTCGAGCTTCTCATAAAGGGGGATAGCCTTTTCGTAGGCACCGGAGTTCGCCTCGTCTTTGGCCTCGGCGTAAATCTTGTTGGGGCTCCAGTTGGCGGTCGTGTCTGCTGTCGGGGTACTGGAGCATCCGGCGATTGCCAGTGACAATGCGCAAAGGGCGGCAATGAACGGTGATGCACCGGGAGCAGCCGATAATTTGGTGAAAAACATTGCAATCGACCCTCTTGATGACTGACTCTGAACAAATCAAACTCATTATATCGGGCGCGGTTGCTGCCGATGACCTGCTTGAAGATGCTCCGGAGGAGGGTGACGGCGGCAATGAGAAGGAAGTGCGGCAGGTGACCGTGCCAGCAGAGAACCATGGTGATCGTCTCGACCGGGCTTTGGCCGCCGTTGTGCCCGAGTTTTCCCGAAGCTACCTCCAGCAATTGATCGAATTGGGGGTCGTGCGCCTGGGTGGCCGGACAGTTGTCAAGACGTCCACCAAGGTCAAGGCGGGGGATGAACTCACCATCGAATTGCAGCCGACGCCGCAAAGTCAGGCCTTCAAGCCGGAAGCAATGGCGCTGGACATCGTGTTTGAAGACCCTTGTTTGCTGGTGATCAATAAGCCTGCCGGCTTGGTAGTACATCCTGCGCCCGGCCACTGGGGTGGAACCTTGCTCAACGGGTTGCTGGCATATGACCCGCAGGCGTCCTGTTTACCGCGTGGCGGCATTGTGCACCGGCTTGACAAGGACACCAGTGGACTGATGGTGGTGGCGCGTCAGCGACAGGTGATGGACAAATTGATCAGGATGATCGCGGCGCGCAATGTTATCCGGGAATATATTGCCCTGGCGCATGGCGCGTGGCAGGGCGCGCCAGTCCGTCAGGTGAGCGCGGCGATAGGCCGTGATCCGCGCAACCGCCTGCGCATGGCAGTGGTGGATATCGAGAAAAATTCCGGTAAACCCGCTTCCACGGTCATTTCGTTGCTGCAAAGTGCAGAGCGGTATTGTCTGGTGAAGTGCAGATTGCATACCGGTCGCACGCATCAAATCCGGGTTCACATGGCATTTCTGGGTCATCCGCTGGTCTCTGACGAACTGTATGGTGGATCGGCAGCATGCGGTCTGGAGCGGCAGGCGCTGCACGCATGCAGATTGGCGTTTGACCATCCCGTTACAGGTACAAAAATGGAGTTCAAGGTGCCCCCCCCTGCTGATTTGCGTGCAGCTATCGCGGGCTTGGGCCTGATATACAATCAAAACTCGTAGTTTTCGGCTACCCGCAACAGCGCGCCCTCATTGAGGAGATTGCGCGTGACTGCATCGCGCCAACAAGCGCTTTTTTCCGCTTTTTTTCGGAACGACCACAATCATGAATATGATGGATGCGAAGCGCGTCCTCGAAACAGCACTGATCTGCGCGCAGCAACCGCTGTCATTGCGCGAAATAGGTGTTTTGTTTAACGGGGTCTTGACTGCCGACAGCCTCAAACTGGCGCTTGAAGATCTTCAAAACGACTGGTCAGGGCGCGGCGTGGAACTCGTTCAGGTGGCTACGGGGTGGCGCTTTCAAAGCCGGCCGGAAATGCGCGAATATCTGGACCTCCTTCATCCTGAAAAGCCTCCACGCTACAGTCGGGCTACACTTGAAACGCTTGCCATCATTGCCTACCGACAGCCCGTGACCCGTGGCGACATGGAGGACATCCGCGGTGTGACGATCAACAGCTTGCTCCTCAAACAACTGGAGGATCGTGGTTGGGTCGAGGTAATCGGCCACCGGGAAACGGCGGGTCGCCCAGCGCTTTATGCAACGACCCGGCAGTTTCTTGATGATTTGGGCGTTGAGTCGCTGGACCTGCTTCCTGCCGGGGAAGGAGCTATAGATCGCATGGTCATGCCAGAACAAATAGACATTGGCCTTGTAGTACCTTCACTGACATTGCCGGAAATACAGGCCGCTTCAATGGATGCAGCCGATAGTGGATCCATCCCCATGGGATCGAGTTCGCAAACCCCTGTTATCCAGAGAAGGCCAGGGGAAAAGGGCGGCAATACGCTTGAACCCCATCCCGAAAATCAGGATGCCGCGGATTCGCACACATGAATGTAAAAGAATGAATCAAAACATCCACCCGGTCTCTGAAGATCCGACCGTACCTGACCAGAATCCGGGAAAGGAAAACGCTTCTGCGTCAGAAAGCAAGGCATGCAGCGATGCTCCTGGTTTGGCGACTCCTGTCAAACGGCGTGCTCCCGTGCCTCCGCTGAGTCCCATCCGGTTTGAAGACGTGGTGACGGGTCAATTCGACGCTGACGAAGATGATGTGGCGATCGGGTTGCCAAAGCGGGTGTTGCCGCCTCTGCCTGAAACTCCCAAACTGCACAAGGTACTTGCACAAGCCGGGCTTGGCTCCCGACTGGAAATGGAGCAACTGATTCTTGAGGGGCGTATTTCGGTCAACGCCGAACCCGCTCATATTGGACAACGCATCCAGTTCGGCGATACCGTGAAGGTCAATGGTAAAGCCATTCGGGTGCGCATCGACCCGCCGCCACCACGCGTCATTGCTTACCACAAGCCCGCCGGAGAAGTCGTGACGCACGACGATCCGCAAAACCGGCCAACCGTATTCCGGCGGTTGCCAAAACTGTTTCAGGGAAAATGGCAATCCGTCGGGCGACTTGACCTCAATACTGAAGGCCTGCTTCTCCTGACAAGTTCCGGGGAGTTGGCCAACAAGTTGATGCATCCGCGGTTTGGACTGGAGCGCGAATATGCGGTCCGGGTGCTGGGTGCCCTGACGAATGATGAAAAGGAGCGCCTGCTCAAAGGAGTAGCACTCGATGATGGCGTGGCGCAGTTCAGTTCGATTGAGGCGGGCGGCGGCGAGGGAGCCAACTGCTGGTATAAGGTCACCATTTCCGAGGGAAGGAACCGCGAAGTCCGTCGCATGTTTGAAGCGGTAGGCCATGCCGTGAGTCGTCTCATACGGATTCGCTACGGCGCCATGCTTTTGCCGCGCGGGCTCAAACGGGGTGCTTTCGTTGAACTGGATGAGCGCGATATCTGGGCACTGACCGGTGCAGTGAGACACTCCGAAGCTGGTCCTGATCCTCGTGGCGGGCCAAACTATAGCGGACATTCACCGGTTGAGGGTACTGATGAGCGTCGGCGGGGTTCTCGCAGAAATGGACGAAACCGCATTGCCCCGGATCGATCTGTTGTGGGTGGTGAACAGGCCGATGCTTTGCCGCAAGCAGGTGCCGATGAAGAACCGAATGATCTGCAGCCACCCATCGACCGGATTGGTTCGGCCCCCAGGGGCAACCAGCGCCGCAGTGGAAAGGGACGCAATCAGCGCGGCAACGTTGGTACCGGTCATCGGTCCGGCCCGTTATCGGGAAATGGTGGCTCACAGGGGCAAAGGCGACGCGATGAGCGTAGCGACCAAGGGAGCAAAAACAATGGCGGAGCGCAACCTGACCCCATGAAAACATCATTTGGCTATATCGGATCGGATACCTTTACGAGGCAGCGGCAAGACCAAGGACAGCGACGCGGCGCCAGTGGTGGCAATTCGGGTGGAATGGGTGGTCAGCGTCGTGGTGGAGGTACTGGTGGCGGGAATCGCGGAAGTGGCAATCGGGGCGGTGGAAACCGCGGCGGGAATCGCTGACTGCGTCTAGGATGCACCATTTTGCGAGGTTGCACCAAATTTGAAGACCTGCAGGTTAAAATTATTAGTTGCATTCAATTTTTTAAAATTTGAAAATCAAATAGGTTAAAAGCTTAAGGAAACTCATGGCAATTGAACGAACCCTTTCCATCATCAAACCCGATGCAGTAGCCAAAAATGTGATTGGCCAGATTTATGCACGTTTTGAAGCCGCTGGCCTGAAGATCATCGCGGCGAGAATGGTCCACTTGTCCAGGGGCGAAGCGGAAGCTTTCTACGCGGTGCACAAAGAACGTCCATTCTTCAAGGATCTGGTTTCTTTCATGATTTCTGGTCCTGTGATGATCCAGGCGCTGGAGGGTGAAGGTGCCATTTTGAAAAACCGGGATCTGATGGGTGCTACCGATCCAAAAAAGGCGGCTGCCGGCACCATACGCGCTGATTTCGCCGACAGCATCGATGCCAATGCCGTGCACGGTTCAGACGCTGTTGAAACTGCTCAGGTGGAAGTGGCTTTTTTCTTCCCCGGCATGAATATTTACTCTCGCTAAGCATGCCCGCCTCCATGTGCAGCCACCCTTTAACCGGGTCGTCTCGCGTCTGGGGCGAACGTCCCTGTTTCCTGCTGCAATGAAGGTCAACCTTCTTGACTACGATCTGGAGGGCTTGGTCGCCTTTTGCCAGCAACTCGGTGAAAAGCGCTTTCGCGCGACGCAATTATTTCGCTGGATTCATCATCATGGTGCGGCAGATTTTGGGCAGATGACGAATCTGGCGAAGTCCTTGCGGGAAAAATTGGCTGAGTCGGCCTGTATTCAGGGACCCAAAGTGGTATCCCGTCACGAATCTGCCGACGGCACTGTCAAATGGTTGTTTGATGTCGGTGCGGGCGATGTCATTGAAACCGTCTTCATCCCCGAGACCGATCGCGGAACCCTGTGCATTTCATCTCAGGCCGGTTGTGCCGTGGGTTGCCGTTTTTGCTCAACCGGTCACCAGGGTTTCAGCCGCAATCTCACAACAGGTGAAATTGTTTTCCAGCTTTGGTTTGCGGAGCATTTCCTGCGCCAGCATTTGCTCAGGAATGATCGTGTGATCTCCAACGTCGTCATGATGGGCATGGGTGAGCCATTGCAGAACTATGCGCATCTGGTACCCGCCTTGCGCGTCATGCTTGACGACCATGGTTATGGTTTGTCCCGTCGTCGGGTCACGGTTTCGACCTCGGGGTTCGTGCCGATGATAGACCGGCTGGCCAAAGACTGCCCGGTAGCCTTGGCGGTGTCACTGCACGCGCCCCAGGATGCACTGCGGGACTACCTCGTTCCGCTGAACAAAAAACACCCCATCGATGAATTGCTGCAAGCCTGTACCCGTTACCAGGCAGTAGCGCCGCGCGATTTCATCACATTTGAATATTGCATGCTTAACGGGGTAAACGACCAGCCCGAGCACGCTCGCCAACTGATTGCCCTTATGCAGGTGCATGCGGCGCGTGGCCTTTCCTGCAAATTCAATCTGATCCCCTTCAATCCATTTCCGGGCTCAGGCCTGAAGCAATCAGGCATGCCGCAAATCACGGCATTTGCAAAGATCCTTATGGATGCCGGCATCGTGACCACGATTCGAAAAACCCGCGGCGATGACATTGACGCTGCCTGCGGGCAACTCGCTGGCGACGTCCAGGACCGGACCAGCGTGGATCGGCGCATGGCGACGCAGCGGCAAGGTATGCTCGGGGGCATCAAGGTCGTCGTCGCCAAGGAGTTCAACGCATGAGATTTTTCACCTGTGTGGTCTTTGTGTCAGTCTGTTGGAGTGCCTTGGTTCTTTCAGGGTGCGCCAATTCTTCAGGCGTTCTGGGAGTCTCTGGCAGCGGCAATGACATCGTTACGGAGTCGGATGAACCCGAACAACGTCGGCGAGCCCGGCTAAGGCTTGAACTGGCAACCGGTTATTTTGAGCAGGGGCAGACGAAAGTTGCGCTCGATGAAATCAAGCAAGCCCTGGTGATCGACCCAACTTACGTGGATGCTTACAACCTGCGTGGGTTGGTGTACATGCGGCTCAACGACATTGCGATGGCGGAAAGCAGTTTTCGACAGGCGCTCGCGATCAATCCGCGAAATGCGGACGTCGCGCACAACTATGGCTGGATGCTTTGCCAGCAGGCCCGCTATGGCGATTCGTTCCGGCTGTTTGCGCAGGCGGTCGCCAACCCGACATACACCGGTAAAGCCAAGACGCTGATGACGCTGGGAGTATGCCAGATTCGCGCGGGGCAGCCTGTCGACGCTGAACAGAGCCTGATGCAGTCTTATGAACTCGACGCGGGAAATCCGGTCACCGGCTACAACTTGGCCAGGCTTCTTTATCAGCGCGGCGAGTTGACGCGTGCGCAGTTTTATATCCGCCGCCTGAATAATAGTGAACTGGCCAACGCAGAGACTCTCTGGCTTGGTGTCAAGACTGAATACAAGCTGAACAATCGCGAGGCTGTATTGCAGTTGGGCGAGCAACTGAAGAAACGATTTGCCCAGTCCCCCGAGGCAGCCGCCTACGAAAAGGGGGCGTTCGATGAGTGACTTCATCACCTCATTGACTGCACACTTCGATGTAGCAACTCCTGGGTGCCGCTTGGGCAGCAGCGAAAATGCTGCCGTGGTGGAACGCACCGCAGGTGCCTTGCTCCGTGATGCGCGGGAGTCTGCGGGATTGCACATTGCAGCGCTGGCGGTATCGCTCAAGATTCCCGTGAAAAAACTTGAAGCGCTGGAGCAGGATCGTCTTGATCTGTTGCCTGATGCAGTTTTTGCGCGTGCCTTGGCCGCCAGCGTGTGCCGTACGCTGAAAGTTGACGCGACCGAGATTCTTGAACGGTTGCCTCCTTCCCTAGCGCCCCGGCTGAATGACAAGCTGGCCGGCATCAATACGCCATTTCGTGCTTCTGACGAAGCCGCCAGGCTCCCCATGTGGTCACAGGTCTCGCGGCCTGCCGTTTATACCGGAATTGTCTTTTTGCTCGGCGCACTGGTTCTGATCCTTCTGCCGGCCATCAAGCCGGGCACCGCGCTCCGCAAGACCGACGCTGCAGGGGTGCTGGGGGGGGCCAACCCTGTGAAGCCCGTCACGATGGCAGAAGCCGGTTCAGGCGCGGCCGGTTTTCTCCCTTCGGCGGCAGAGCGTTCCGCACAGGTGTCTGCACCCCAGCCTGCAGCGGAAATTTCTGCTACGGCATTGATCAGCCCGACACTTGCCGATCATCCGCCCGTGCCAGGAAAATCGGCTGATCCTTTGACCTTTCAAGCAAAAGGTGAATCCTGGGTTGAGGTGACCGATGCAACAGGCAAAGTCGTGCTGCGGCGCATCCTTGCTGCCGGCGAGGTTGCCGGTGCGGCTGGCGTATTGCCGCTCTCCGTAGTGGTTGGCAAGGCGGATGCAATCGAGGTTCAGGTGCGGGGGCAGGTGCTGGAACTGGGTAAATTGAGCAAAAATAACGTGGCTCGATTCGAGGTGAAATAGTGTTGTCTGATTTTCCCATAGAGCCTGCATTCCCCAAGGGGCGGCGTTCCATTCAGGCTCAGGTCATTTGGGGGTCCCGTGTGGTAGCCGTGGGCGGCGATGCTCCGGTGCGTGTTCAGTCCATGACCAACACGGATACCGTGAATGCCATTGAAACGG
>JAHFQQ010000333.1 GCA_023259235.1 Polaromonas sp.
AAGGCCAGGGCAGCGGCGCCAGCCCAAGGCAGGGGGCGACGGGCAGAAACCAGGGCCCACACCACAAATGGCGTCGTCAACGCCAGGTAAGCGTCAATCGCCGCGCCGCCCACATGCATCTCCCAAAACAGGGCGACCGTGCGGTAATTTTTCGAAAAATCCAGTAGCCCGGGAAATGCCGAGCGCTCCCACACCACTGCCGACGTAACCACTACCAGCCCGGCAACGATGCCGGTGGCGAGTCGCTGACCCGCAAGCGCTCTGGAGTGGGCAAGTTCATGTTGCAGCAAGGGCACAAAAAGCAGCACAAACCCCAAGCTCTTGAACACGCGCAAGCTGTTCAGCGGATCAGCATACCCAGCGAACCAGTCAAAGGAAAAGCCACCGGCATCCGCGAATCCGCGGTACAAAGCCAGCAGGCCTGCGCCAGCCAGCAAAGCCATGAGTCTCCAAAAAACGACGGGCATTCTTGTCAGGGCGCCTGATCGGCAAGAGCAGGCCAAACGGCCATAGCCTCCTGCCAGGGCTCCCAGCAACAAGATATCGAACTCACCAAAAACGAGCCACCCCGTCCAGGGAGAGAAATTCAGAAATGGCAGGCAGGCAGGCACGGCAAGGAGCCAGACACCGGGACGCCACACGACCAAGAGACACCATAGGCAAAAAACCGCCAACGTCGCCATTGGCCACAATGGGTGGTGCCAGGCCAGCACCGCCCCGGCAGACAAGCTGCCCAAGGCCACCAGCAGCCAGGTAGCATTCTTCAGGAGTCCGGCCCTAAACAAGAACCTCAACACAAGCTGGATGCCCCAGAAACCCCTGCGGACTGGCACTTGCACCGTAAGCGCCTGACTGAAACACGACCACCAGGTCCCCCGCCTGCGCCACGGGCAAAGTCATGCGGTCAGCAAGCAGATCCAGCGGGGTGCACAAAGGCCCGACCACGGATGCGATCTCTTTTTCATGCGAGTCGGCCCTGTTGCCGATCGTGACCGGATAGTTTTTGCGCACGACCTGACCAAAGTTGCCTGAGGCTGACAAGTGGTGATGCAGCCCCCCGTCCGTCACCAGATACACCAGACCGCGCGAGATCTTGCGGTCCACAATGCGCGCCACGTAAACACCGGCTTCGCCCACCAGATAACGGCCCAGCTCAATGACGAACGAGGCATCGGGCAGCTCTGCATGCGCGCGTTGGGCGAGTCGGGCCAGGTTCTCGCCAATCGGCGTCAAATCGAGCCTTTTTTCGCCGGGAAAATAGGGTATGCCAAACCCGCCACCCAGATTCAGGAAGCGCACCGGTGCGGGGGCATGCTGCGCCAGCCGCAGCGCCAGCTCGTAGGATTTCTGCTGGGCCTCACAGATGGACTCTGAGCGCAAATTCTGCGAACCGGCAAACAAGTGAAAGCCTTCAAAGGCCAGGCCTGCGCGGCCGATACTGGCCAGCAGCCCGGGTATCTGCTCCACATCCACGCCAAACTGCTTGGGACCACCGCCCATTTTCATGCCCGAACCCTTGAGTTCAAAGTCCGGGTTGACCCGCACTGCCACGCGCGCCGGCAGGCCGAACTCGCTCGAAATCGCCTCCAGCGCCGCCACTTCACGAAACGATTCAAGGTTGATCAGCACGCGCGACGCTACCGCCTGGCGCAACTCGGCGTCGCGCTTGCCAGGCCCGGCAAAGCTGACTTCCAGTGGATTGGCACCGGCATCCAGCGCCACTTTCAACTCGCCGGCAGACGCCACGTCAATACCGTCCACCAAACCCGCTATGAAGCCCACCACGGCCGGCATCGGGTTGGCTTTCATCGCATAGTGCAGTTTGACGCCCTGGGGCAACACGTCGCGCAGCTCTGCCACGCGTGCGCGCATCAGCGCACGATCGTAGGCATAAAAAGGCGTTTGCCCCACCCGCGCGGCCATCAGCGACAAGCGCTCACCGCCGACCACCAGTTCCCCGTCACTCACGGAGAACTGGTTCATGGCGGCATGTACCGGGAGCTGACGTTCAGCGATTGACATGCAGTTGCTCCGGCTTTGAATTTCAGGGGGTAGTGAGTTCAAGCTGCATGCCGTTCCAGCCACTCGGCTGCCAGCAATTTGCGGTCGATCTTGCCATTGGGGTTGCGTGGCAGCGAGCCTTCGGCAACCTCAATGCCGGTCGGCACCATGTAGGCAGGCATCCGCGAACGGCACTCCACCATCAAGGCATTTACATCAATAGCCCGCGTCTCACCTGCGGGAGTAGCTATCACATGTATAGCGTGACCCAACGTGGGATGATCCACGCCAAAAGCTGCACACTCTCCCACCAGTTGGGTCGCGTACAAAATTTCTTCCACCTCCGTGGGGCTCACCCGGTAGCCTGATGTTTTCATCATTTCATCGCGGCGACCAATGAAATACAAAAAACCTTCGGCATCCATCCGTACCGTGTCGCCCGAAAAAACCGCATATTCTGGCAACTGCAAACCGGGCTGGCGACCTGGCGCGTCTGACGCCAACAGCTTGTAGCGCTCTGCCGTCTTTTCGGCGTCATTCCAGTAGCCCATGCCGACCAGCGCACCGCGGTGCACCAGCTCGCCAGGCTCTTCCGGGCTGCAGGTCGAGCCATCTTCGCGCAATACCAAAATTTCGGCACTCGGAATGGCCTTGCCAATGGAATCGGGGCGCTGGTCAACCTGATCCGGCGGCAGGTAGGTTGAGCGGAAAGCTTCCGTCAGGCCGTACATCAGGAACGGTTTGGCCTGGGGCACCCGCTGGCGCAGCAGGTTAAGCGTTTCGCGTGGCATGCGCCCTCCGGTGTTGGCGAAATAGCGCAAATTCGCGTTGATGGACGCCGGCCACTCCAGTTGCGTCAACTGGATGTACAGAGGCGGCACTGCGGTCAGGCCGGTCACTTTTTCCCGTTCCATCGCCTTGAGCACATCGCGCGGCATCAGGTAG
>JAHFQQ010000110.1 GCA_023259235.1 Polaromonas sp.
ACAACTCGGTCGGCGAGTTTTATTCGGTCGCGGTGACCAATCACCATCAGCAGGCCGATACCGGCACCAAGATGATCCACATTGGCAAGAACACGCGCAGCACCATTGTCAGCAAGGGCATTTCGGCGGGCCGGTCGCACAACAGCTACCGCGGTCTGGTGAAGGTGTTGCCCACGGCGGCTGGCGCACGCAACTATTCGCAGTGCGACTCAATGCTGGTAGGCGAGCACTGCAGCGCCAACACCTTCCCCTACATCCAGGTACGCAACCCCAGCGCCCAGGTGGAGCACGAAGCGTCCACCTCGAAAATCGGCGAAGACCAGATGTTCTACTTCGCCCAGCGCGGCATCGGCGCCGAGGAAGCCGTCTCGATGATCATCAACGGTTTTTGCAAGGACGTGTTTCGCCAGCTGCCGATGGAGTTCGCGGTCGAAGCCACCAAATTACTCGCATTCAAGCTTGAAGGGAGCGTGGGATGATTAATCAGGACAGCAAGGTACTGCTGGAGGTGCGCGGCCTGCGCGCCACCGTCAATGGCATCGAGATTCTCAAGGGGCTGGACTTTACGGTCAGGCGCGGAGAAGTCCACGCCATCATGGGGCCCAACGGCTCGGGCAAGAGCACCTTTGCCAAGGTGCTGGCGGGCCACACAGCCTACCAGGTGACGGCCGGCGAAGTGCTGCTTGAAGGCCGCAATCTGCTTGATCTGGCCCCTGAAATGCGTGCCCGCGCCGGCGTCTTTCTGGCTTTCCAGTACCCGATCGAAATCCCTGGCGTCGGCAACAGCCAGTTCCTGCGACTGGCCTACAACACGGTGCAGGCCGGACGCGGTCAGGACGAGCTGGATCCGCTTGAGTTTGACGACCTGGTGCGCGAGAAAATGAAGCTGCTCGAAATGAACCCCGAGTTTCTGGACCGCAGCGTCAACGAAGGTTTTTCCGGGGGTGAAAAAAAACGCAATGAGATTTTGCAAATGGCGCTGCTCAATCCGAGCCTGGCCATCCTCGATGAAACCGACTCAGGGCTTGACATTGACGCGCTGCGGGTGGTGTCGCAGGGCGTCAATCACCTGGCCGGCAAGGACAACGCCATCGTGCTGGTCACGCACTACCAGCGCCTGCTGAACTACATCGTTCCCGACTACGTGCATGTCATGAGCGCGGGCCGCATCATCCGCACCGGGGGCAAGGAGCTCGCGCTCGAACTGGAGGAGCGCGGCTACGACTGGATCGAGGCCGAAACCGGGGCCTTGTCATGAACACCGCAACCGCCGCTGCACGGGACGTTCTCGACAACCTGCTTGCCAGCCTGGTGCAGTCGCCCGGCAGCCCGGTGCCGGCAAGGCTGGAATGGCTCAGGACGCTGCGCGCCCAGGCGCTGGAGCGTGTTGGCGCACTCACGCTGCCCAACACGCACGACGAAGCCTGGCGCTTCACCAACATTTCAGCGCTGACGCGGCAATCGTTTCATCCGCTGCGCGCGCCAACCGCGTTGACGTCCGCCGACATTGCGCGCCTGCACATCGAAGAGGCACCAACAAGGCTGGTTTTCGTCGATGGCGTGCACGCACCGCATCTCTCCAGCGTCAACGCCGAGGGCGGCCTGGTTGTCGGCAACTTATTGTCAGCGCCTGAAGCACAGGTTGCCACCATCGCGGGGCATCTGGGCCGGCATGCAGCCTTCCATGACGCGCTGTTTCCGGCGCTCAACACCGCCGTGCTGACTGATGCGGCCGTGGTCATCGTGCCACGCGACGTTGCAGTTGCTGCGCCGGTGCACCTGCTCTTTATTTCGACTCAGCCCGATGTCGCCAGCCACCCGCGCCTGCTGCTGGTGGCCGAGCCAGGCAGCGTCGTCACGCTGATCGAGGACTACGCCGCCTGGCACCAAGGTGCGTACCTCACCAATGCCGTCGCCGAAGTGGCGCTGGGTGCAAACGCGCAGGTCGAACACGTTCGCGTGCAGCGCGAAAGCGGCCAGGCGTTTCACATGGCCAGTTGCGCGGTGTCGCTGGGCCGGGCAAGCCGCTACCACTCGGTCAGTATCGCCCTGGGCGCGCAGATTTCCCGGCTTGACCTCAACGTGGCGCAGACTGCCGACGCCATGGAATGCTCGCTCGACGGATTGGCGCTGATCGGCGGCCAGCAGCTTGCCGACACCCATACCTTCATCGACCATGCCAAGCCGCATGGCGTAAGCCGCCAGATGCACAAATGCATCGTGGACGACGGCGCGCACGCGGTGTTCAACGGCAAGGTGATGGTTCGCCCCGGCGCGCAAAAAACCGATTCAGCGCAATCGAGCCACAACTTGCTGCTGAGCGGCAAGGCAGTTGTCGATACCCAGCCACAGCTCGAAATATTTGCCGACGACGTGAAATGCACGCACGGCGCGACCGTCGGCCAACTCAACAGCGAGGAGGTTTTCTATCTGCAAAGCCGCGGCCTTCCGGAGACCGTGGCGCGCAATCTGCTCACCTACGCATTTGGCGCCGAAGTCATCGACCGCATTTCCGTAGCGTCACTGCGGCGCCAGCTTGAGCAGACGGTGCTCGACCAGACCGGGCTCGACAAGTCAGCCTCCCAGCCATGATGAATACGCCAACTTCCACAGCGGTACCCACGCTTGACTTTGACGTGGCCCGCGTCCGCGCGGATTTCCCGATCCTCAAGCTTGCGGTGGCGGGCAAGCCGCTGGTCTATCTCGACAACGCCGCATCGAGCCAGATGCCGCAGCCGGTGATTGACCGCCTGGTGCGCTACCAGACGAGCGAGCACGCCAACATTCATCGCGCCGTGCATTATTTGTCCGAGACCGCCACCAGCGCCTACGAGGCAGCGCGCGTCAAACTGCAACGCTTCATCAACGCCCGGGAAGCGCGCGAGGTAATCTTCACCAGCGGCACCACCGACGGCATCAACCTGGTGATGCATGGCTGGGGCCGCAAATTCATCGAGGCTGGCGACGAAATCATTCTGACAGTGCTGGAGCACCACTCCAATATCGTGCCCTGGCAGATGCTCGCGCTGGAAAAGGGCGCGCGGATTCGCGTGGTGCCGATCAACGATGCGGGTGAATTGCTGGTGGACGAGTTTGAGGCGCTGTTCAATGAGCGCACCCGCCTGGTGAGCATCGGCCACGTTTCCAACGCACTTGGCAGCATCAACCCGGTCAAGCAAATGATCGCGTTTGCACACGCACGCGGAGTACCGGTGCTGGTCGATGGCGCGCAGGCCGTGCCGCACCTGGCGATCGATGTGCAGGACCTGGACTGTGATTTTTATGCTTTTTCGGGCCACAAGATGTGCGGCCCGACCGGCATCGGCATTCTGTACGGCCGCGCCGCGCTGCTCGAGGCCATGCAGCCTTTCAAGGGCGGCGGCGACATGATCCATACCGTCACATTTGAGAAGACCACCTACAACGCCATTCCGAACAAGTTCGAGGCCGGCACACCACCCATCGCCGCGGCCATTGGTCTCGGCGCCGCCGTGGATTACCTCTCAAGCATCGGCATGCAGACTATCGCCGCGCACGAACACGCCTTGCTGCGCCACGCAACCGAACGGCTGGGCGCGCTGCCCGGCGTGCGCCTGATCGGCACGGCGCGGGACAAGGCCGCTGTGCTGTCGTTTGCCCTTCAGGGCATTCACCCGCACGACGTGGGCACCTTGCTCAATCAGGAAGGCGTGGCGGTGCGCACCGGCCACCACTGCGCGCAGCCCTTGATGAAGCGGTTGGGCGTGGTGGCCACCTCACGTGCCTCTTTTGCTTTATACAACACACTGGACGACGTGGACGTGCTGATCGCCGGCGTTCGCAGCGTCCAAAAGGTATTTGCATGAGCGCCGCCGCGCGGCTCCCAGGGGCATACTGCGCAGTGCGCAGTATGGAGGATGCCCGATGAACGCCGATCCCAAGGCCCTGTACCAGGAAGTGATCCTGGACCATAACCGCAAGCCGCGCAACTACGGCGAGCTCGACCACCCCAGCCACCACGCCGAAGGGGTCAATCCCCTGTGCGGCGACCATATTCATGTCGCGCTCGATCTGGCCGGCGACACGGTCCAGCGCATCGCCTTTCATGGCGAATCGTGCGCCATCTGCAAGGCATCGGCATCGATGATGACGGCGGCGGTGAAGGGCAAGAGTCAGGAAGATGCGAAGACCTTGATTCATGAATTTGTTGAAATGGCGACCGGTCGGCTGGATGCGAAAAATGGCACCCATATCGGCCGACTGGCGGTGTTCTCCGGCATCAGCGAGTTGCCAATGCGCGTGAAATGCGCCATTTTGCCCTGGCACACGCTGCAGGCTGCTTTCAACGCCGTGCCCAGCGCGTCCACCGAGGCGGAGGCAGATCCGATGCACACCCCGCTTGGCGACGCCTGAATCGATCCGTGATCGTTTTACCCACAGGACATTGACATGCCGAGAATTGCCGAAATCGAAGACACACCCAATCCGAACGCAGTGAAGTTCGTTATGCGTGAACCACTCACCTGGGGCGTGTCGCATTCGTACGAAAACGCTGAGCAGGCCCAGGGCAACGAACTGGCGAGCGCATTGTTCGCCATTGAACATGTGACCAATGTCTTTTTTGTCGATCGCTGGCTCACCGTTACGCAGGATGGCGAGGCCGACTGGGACCAACTGGTGCGCCAGATCGCCGAACCCCTGCGCGCCGCACCAGCGGCCAGCGACGAATCGGCGGCGGCAGTTTTTGCGGCGCGAGCCAACGTGGAGAACCTGAGCGAAGCAGACCAGCAACGTCTGGGCCAGATCGAACTGATGCTTGACAAGGATATCAGGCCCTACCTGCAAAGTGACGGCGGCGACCTGCACGTTCTCGGTCTCGCCGGCAACCAGCTCGTTGTGCACTACCAGGGGGCCTGCGGCACCTGCCCAAGCGCGATTTCCGGAACACTCAGGGGCATCGAGAGCCGGCTGCGCACGATCGAGCCCGGCATCGAAGTTATCGCTGCCTAGTACCGCAACCCGGAAGTAGCCGAACAAAATGAAAGCGATCGATTCGTGCCCAGAGCAAGGATTGCAACGCCGCCATGGGTGCGAAGACATGCTTTCATGTTTCGATATTTTCGGGTTGCAGTACCGATAGTCAACACGCTCCGCCATTGAGCAATCCAACCCAAGCGAGACCATGGACAACACCATCAAACTCAAACCGCCGGCGCAGCCGGCCCTTGCAGCACCCAGCCTGAGTGCCTTCCTCGAACTGGCCTTTCGCCCGCTCTATCTGGCCGGCTCCGCATGGGCATTGATCGCCGTCGGCCTCTGGATCTACGTCCCTCAGGTGTTGTCGGGGCCACTGGCAGGCCTCGCCTGGCACGCGCATGAGATGCTGTGGGGCTTCGTGGCAACCATCGCAGTCGCTTTCCTGATGACAGCGGGTGCAAACTGGACCGGCATCAATCCGCTCAAGGGCGGCGCGCTTGCCGTCGCTGGTGTGCTGTGGCTGATCGCCCGGATCGGATTTCTGGCTGGCGGCAACGGCCTGTTCCTGGTTGCGGCAGCAGCCGAACTGGGTTTTTTCCTGCTCGCCGCGCTCGCCATGATGCGCGCGGTGTACAAATCCAGGAACACCCGCAATTACGGCGTGCCGTGGCTGCTGGTCGGCCTGGGCGCGGCGGATGCCTTGTACCTGCTGGCCGCGCGCGATGGCGACTATGCGCTGCTGATGCAGCGCTTTAACGCCGGGTTGCTGGTGATGGCGCTGATCGCGTTGCTGATTGCCCGACGCGTGATTCCATTCTTCGCCATGCGTGCCGTGACCGGCCTGACGATTCCGGCGCAAACCCGCACCGGCCAGGTGCAACTCGCCGCCTGCGCCGCCGGCGTGATTTTTCTGCTCGCCGGCCTGCCGCTGCCTACTGCCATCTCGCTTGGGCTGGCTGGCTTGCTGGCATTGTGGCAGGTGGCAACATGGAAGCCTTACGCAGTACGCGGCAATCCGCTGCTGTGGATTCTCTACACCGGCTTTAGCGGCTTGGGGATTGGCCTCCTGCTCGCCGCCCTCAAGGCGGCGGGCGTGGCCATGCCGCCCGCGCTGCCGGTGCACGTGATCGCCATGGCGGGCTTTTCTGTGTTGATCATCGGCATGCTGACGCGCACGGCGCTCGGCCACCTGGGCAAACCGCTCGCCACTGATCGCAGCATGCGTGCCAGCTATGCCCTGGTGCTTGTCGCGGTGATATTGCGGCTGACGGCAATCGCCCCAACCGCCTTCACCCAGTTGGCGCTGCAACTGTCAGCGGCAGCGTGGATGGCCGCGTTTGCGCTTTACCTCTGGCGCTTCGCGCCGCTGCTGATCCGGCCCCGGGCATGAAACGCACTCCCGTTTTTTTACGCCAGCCACCCGGAGTTGCGCCATGCGTCTGACCACCATGACCGATTATGCGATGCGCCTGCTGACGTATGTCGCGCAGCATCCGGATCGCCTGTGCACGATCTCGGAGGTAGCGCACGCCTATGATATTTCCGAGGCGCACCTGATGAAGATCACGCATCGACTGGCCCTGGCGGGCTGGTTGGAGACCGTGCGCGGCAAGGGCGGCGGCATGCGACTTGCAGCAGCGCCTGGCGACATCGGGCTGGCTGCCGTGGTGCGCAGCATTGAGCCCGATTTCACCATCGTTGAATGCCTCACCAACGAGACCTCGTGCCAGTTGACCACAACCTGCCAGTTGACCAGCATCATCAATGGTGCGCTGCAAAGTTTCATGAACTACCTGAACCGCTACACGCTGGCCGACTTGCTGACGCCAGGCACCGAGGACAGCGCCAAAATTCACCCGGTGACTTTCCACAAGCGGCCAATCGTTGCGGCGGGCTGATGCCCTGCATCAAGTCACCCGCTCCACCTCCACAACACCGGTCCACGCCACCCAACCTTGCCATGCTCCAGAAGTTCATTGACACCTCCGCTGCAAAAGACCAACTGATTGCCGTCCTGCTCGAAGGCATCCACCCTTCCGCCGTCCAGGCGCTGCAGCAGGCTGGCTATACGCGCATCGTCGCGCATGCCAAATCGCTGTCTGGCGACGAATTGCGGGAAGCCATCAGCGACGCGCACTTTCTGGGAATCCGATCGCGCACCCAGCTCACTGCCGATGTGCTGCGGCACGCGCAACGGCTGGCCGCCATCGGCTGCTTTTGCATCGGCACCAACCAGGTGGACTTGAAAGGCGCCATGCGCCTGGGTATTCCGGTCTTCAACGCACCGTTTTCCAACACCCGCAGCGTAGCAGAACTGGTATTGGCGCAGATCATCATGCTGATGCGCGGCATACCAGAAAAGAACGCCATCCTGCATCGTGGCGGCTGGGTCAAGAGCGCCGCGCATTCCTACGAGGTGCGCGGCAAGACACTGGGCATCATTGGCTATGGCCACATCGGAACGCAAATTGGCGTGCTGGCCGAGCAACTCGGCATGCGCGTGGTATTTACCGACATTGACGCCAAGTTGCCACTGGGCAACGCGCTTGCGATGGCCAGCCTGGAGGCGCTGCTGAACACCTCGGATGTGGTCAGCCTGCATGTTCCGCAGACGCCGCAGACCGCCAACATGATCGGCGCGGCGCAACTGGCGGCCATGAAGCCGGGCAGCCACCTGATCAATGCCTCGCGCGGCAGCGTGGTCGATATCGACGCGCTTACCGCGGCACTTGAAAGCCGGCACCTGCACGGCGCGGCGATTGATGTCTTCCCGGTCGAACCGCAGGGTAACGATTCGGCCCTTGTCTCGCCGCTGACACGTTTCGACAACGTGATCCTGACACCCCACATCGGCGGCTCGACACTGGAGGCGCAGGTCAACATCGGCACGGAAGTCGCCGCCAAACTGATTCGCTACAGCGACAATGGATCAACGACGTCAGCCGTCAATTTCCCCGAGGCGGCGCTGCCCGCGCACACCGGGCGCAGCCGGCTGCTTCACATTCACCGCAACGTTCCCGGCGTGCTGGCGCATGTGAATGAGCGGCTGTCGAAAGCGGGCATCAACATTGCGGCGCAGTACCTGAGCACCAACGAGGAAGTCGGCTATGTGGTGATCGACGTGGACAGCGCTGCGAGTCAGGCGGCGATGGACGAACTCTGCGCGGTGCCGGAAACGATTCGTTGCCGCATTCTTTATTGACGCATGAAGCGCTCCCACGCCCTGCGCGAACTCTCGCGCGAGCACCACGAAGCGCTGGTGCTCGCACGGCATGCCTGCGCCGTCGAACCCGGCAGCGAGGCGGCGCGAGCCCAGCGCGAACACCTGCTGGCGCGCTGGAGCGAGCAGTTCGAGCCGCATTTCGCGCGTGAAGAGCTGGTGCTGCTGCCAGCCCTTGAGGCAAGCGACAACGCCGGCCCCGCCGCCCTCGCACTGGCCCAGCACAACGACCTGCGGCACCTCGTCATCCGCCTTCAACGCGGCGACCCGCAGGCGCTGGCGGCATGGGGCGACGCCATGCGAGTGCATGTTCAATTTGAAGAGCGCACATTGTTTCCGCTTGCCGAAAGCGTGCTCGACCTCACTGTGCTCGGCGACCTGATGACCCGCTGAACACTGACCCAGTTCATCAACCAGAAAGGAAATTCATCATGACGCAAGCCCATACGCACCTCTCGCCCGATGCCATTTATCCGTTCGATGCCCGCGGTATCGCCAAGCGCTTTCGCCACGCCGCCATTTTCGGTGCCCTGGATTCGCTCAATTCCGGCGAAACCATGCGCTTTGTCAATGACCATGACCCGTTGCCGCTGCTGGGGCAACTTCAGGCCCGCTATGGCGAAACGGTCAATATCGAATACCGTCAGCGCGAGCCGGGCGCGATTGTCATCGACTTCATCAAGCCCTGAGCGCCGCGCCGGTTTTCTAGAGCCAAGCATCTAAATTCCAGGTGTTTTTAGGCTTCAGCCCAGATGGCATATTGGTCTGCCGCTATTTAGTTCGTAGCATGCAGCGCCCTTCAACAAGGCTGGAAATAGCGCACGAGGCCACGTCGGGAGCCACTGGCTCCGGGCCGCTACACTGCCCGGATGAATGACCCTGTCACGCTGTACCCGGCTCTGGCCCTCGTGGTTCCCTCTATCGCCAAACTGGGGCCCGCGGCCGGTCCGCACAGCATGCCGGCAGACACCGTGCTATTTGACGAAAACGCCCAATGCCAGGGTTTCCCGGTAGTGCTCGACGGTGAAGTCAAGGTGTCGCGCCATTCCGGTGACGGGCGATCGCTGGAGCTGTACCGCGTGGTCCCCGGTGAATTGTGCCTGGTGTCCAGTGCCAGCCTGTTTCGCGGCCAGCCCCTGTTGGCCCAAGGCATCACCACCCGGCCTACCCGATTGCTGTTGATCCCGCCACCGGTGTTCATCCAGTGGCTGGAAACCCCAGCGTTTCGCAACGACGTGCTGGGCCTGTTTGCCGAGCGCATGGCCGACCTTGCCGGCCTGATCGACGCAGTCGCCTTCCACCGGCTCGATCAGCGGCTCGCGGCCGCCCTGCTCGGCCGGGGGCCGGATCTGGCCCTGACTCACCAGGCGCTGGCAGACGAGCTTGGTACCGTGCGTGAAATCATCACCCGCCTGCTGCGCCGCTTCGAGCGCGAAGGCTGGGTGGTGCTCGCGCGCGAGCGCGTGCACATCAGCAACAGCGCCGCGCTACGCGCCGTGGCAGCCGCCCTGCCAGGCTGAACCACACCAATGGCCATGGCTTGGGCTGTGTGACTCAAGTCACAGACTCCGGCCACAACGACGCGCACAATAGGAAAGTTGACTCATTCTTTGATTTTTTAAGGGAGATTGCCATGAAATTCAATGTCGGCGGCATGGACCGCGCACTGCGCATCGTCGTTGGTCTGGTCCTGATCGGCCTGGCCGCCACCCACACGGTGGGCCTGTGGGGCTGGATTGGTGTCGTGCCACTGGCCACCGGCCTGATTGGCGCATGCCCGGCCTACGCTCTGTTTGGATGGAACACCTGTTCCCTGAAAAACAAAACCTGACCCGGGCGGCTTCAAGGCCCAGGCAGCAAAGCCGGGCAAGGCGATCAGTGCGCTTTGGGCTTTGTCTTACGAATCTGGGGCGGGTTCTCTTACAGCGAGCCACAGGCTCAATCGCGATGATGGAGGTTCATGCGGTGCCCATCCCGGAGCGCCCGGCAATTCCTTAAGGACAAGCCATGAACACCATCATTTACATCGTAGGCCTTGTCGTCATTATCGGCGTCATCCTGTCCTATTTCGGTTTGCGCTGAATCAGGCATGCGCGTTACGGGCAGTGCAGCGCCACCTGCGTGGCTATTGCATAAAGCCTAAAATTTGGTTGTGACTGCCAAAAACATCCTCAACGCCGACCTGCATTGCCACTCTGTCGTATCGGATGGCACCCTGACCCCCGAAACGCTGGCCGAGCGCGCCAAAACCAATGGCGTGGAACTCTGGGCC
>JAHFQQ010000334.1 GCA_023259235.1 Polaromonas sp.
GGCAGCAGCTTGAGCCCGTGCTTTTTTGCCGCTTCGTGGGCCCGCACCACGCCAGCCACCGAGCATTCGTCGGTAATGGCCAGCGCACTGTAGCCCAGGGCGTGGGCGCGCTCGACCAGCTCCTTGGCGTGCGAGGCACCGCGCTGAAAGCTGAAGTTGCTGAGCGCATGCAGCTCTGCATAGTCGGGGAGCTGGTGCGGCATGCGGTTCAGGCAAAAAAGCCGTGCAGATACCAGGCGTGCGGCTGCCCATCTACCGCTTGCGACGCAGCTACCGGCAAACGCTCCCGGTAAATCCACAACAGGTCGGCTTGCAAGCTGCGGTAAATGAAATAGTCACGGATTGCCGGAGGTTTGCCACGCACGCCAGAGGCATCATCCGGCATCAGCCAGCCGGTGGCTTCGAGCCGCTGCGGGCCGGCCAGCCGCACCAGTCGGCCCTGGTACACCGGGCTGTCGCCCAGTGTTGCCAGCTTGACCGGTTCGGGCAGCAGCCAGCTCGGGTACAGGGCTTCATTTTTTATATCATTCAGGCCTCCAGCCCTTTTGGAACGGATGCAGACAGCTATTGGTTTGATAGCTGATTTGGCATGGACGGCACTGCTCCAGCGCTGCATCTGCTCGGGCCGGTGGTCGGCATGCGGTTGCCAGGCTTGCACCTGAGCCGGACCCAGCCGCGCGCTCAAGCGCTCGATCAGCTCCAGCGCGCTGTCACCCTGCTGGCACGCCTGCATCAGCAAATTGCCGGTAGCGGCGGCCGAATCCACCAGCTTTTCAATCTCCAGCGACTGCAGGCTTAAAGAATGCACTGGCGCTGGCAAACGCTGCTGTGCCAGATGCTCGGCAATGAGGCGCGCGACATGGCGCAAGTCCTGGGCGGGCTGGGCCGTGCGGATCACCAGCTCGCCAGTGGGCGGAACATCGCGGCGCGGGTCCAGGTACCAGACCAGTCTGAGGGCGCACAGCCCGCTCTGGCAGCCCAGCAGCCAGGCCTGCAACTGCACCAGCAAGCGCAGGGTGCCAGCCATCAGCGCTGGCGCACGGGTCGCCAGCGTATCGAGTTCCAGCTTTTCATCAAACGACTCGGGCAGCACCAGCCAGTCGTAGCCGTCCGGTGCATGGCCCCGGGCACGGTCCAGTGCCTCCAGCAGCGGTGCGCCAAAGCGCCGGGCCACGCCGGCTCGCGGCAGGCGCAGCAAATCGTCCCAGGTGCGGCAGCCCACCCGCTCCAGCACGTCCAGATGCGCCCTGGCGGCTGTCAGGGTGTCCATGGGCAAGTCGGCTACCCGTTTGCCAGCAGCCCGGGTTTGGCGGCGCAACTGCCGCAAGCGTCCAAGTGCTATTAAAGAAGTAGCGCCTTGCGCCATTTCCATATGGGCTGGCACCTTGTTTTGTTCATAAAACTGGCTCGCCTGCCGCACCAGGCGCTGCGCCAGCCGGGTCAGACCGCCAAACAGGCGCAGGCTGCCAGCGACTTCCATCAGCACGGCTTCATCGACCAGCGCCACGCGCGGCGTAAAGCCCAGCGCAACACAGCCCAGCGCCCGCTGCGCCGCCACCGCGTCGATCAGCACGGGTGCGGAGTCATGGCTGATGCGGGCTTGCAATGCGATCCAGCGCATGGGAATTCCCCGGTGAAGGATGCGGCGCAGGAATGGCTGGCGCGATTTCCTCCCGGTGGCGGCGCGCCCTCTCCCGGCTGGCTGCCAGCAGCGCGATCAGGCGGGCCGGCCGCGTAGCCAGCAGCACGGGCGTTGCCAGCGGCGGACCACGGCGTTTGAGGACGTGCACCAATAGATTTCCCTGCTCGCTCGCCGTGCCTTCGAGCCGCAGGCGCAACGGCGCAGGCGATGATTCATGTTGCGCCCGCAAGGGGCGAAACACGAACAGCAGCTTGCCATGCGCGTGGGCAGCGATCTGCAGGCGGCGCAAGTGGGCGCTGCGCGCCTCGGGCAGCCAGGCCAGCACACTGGCAACGTCGGCGCATTGCAAGGCCTCGCGCGTGGCCCAGAGCAGCGCGGGTCCCTTGCCAGGTTCATTTGCCTGCACACACAACAGGTGCCGCATGGTGATCCGGCGCGCCCCCAGCGCCGGACCGAAAGGCAAATGCGGCGCACCCACCAGCACCAGCATCCGGTCAGGCGCGGCAAGCTGCACGGCGGCCAGCACAGGCGCCAGCAAGCCCCATTCGTGCAGGCCGGCCTGCGGCTGTATCACCTCGACCAGCGCGCCCTGGGGCCAGCCCCCGCCGGGCAGCACCTGATCGAGCGCGGCGTAACCGGCGCTGACCGTGGGCAGACCCGCGCTATCCAGTTCACTGGCGCGCCACACATGGGCGAGGTCGGGCAAGACATGGTTCACAGCAGTCGGGGAAAGCATGGCACGTTTGAATCAGGGCTGGTTAACTGTATATAGATAATGGGTATCCATTTAGCTCCAGCAAGTTCTGAATACTGGATGGATGACCAGTTTTTTGCATTCTATCGAATGCTCTAAATTCTTCAAGCCTTCAGCTTGGTTTTGCGCTTTCTGCGCTTGGTGCGACTGGCCACCTGCGCATACGTCACGGGTTGTGTGGCTACGGCCTGTTGCAATAGCCTGTAGAACAGCATTCCGCGCGAACTCGATGTGCGCCGATTGAAGCGGAACACGAACTCATCGAGGTAGGCATCCAAATGTCCGGGTTGCACCGAGCCATGGTGCGTGCCCAGAATCCAACGCTGCACAAGCGCTGCTATCCGATGCACTCCGGCCATGGACACATGGGCTGGCACGCTTGAGCCGAGCATCACAGTGCGCTGATGGGGGTAGCCCAATTCCTCCAACGAATGAAAGGGACTTCCCCGTCCCAAGCGAGCCGCGCGTCTTTCGAGTTGCGGTTTACGGCATCAATGTGCCACGATGGAGAGGTCAAACTTTTCATCAACTCACTTGAGAGGGGAAA
>JAHFQQ010000111.1 GCA_023259235.1 Polaromonas sp.
GAATCCGAACGACAACGATCAGCTTCCAACCGAAATTGAGCCCTTCTTCACTGATCTCTGCGATATGCGGGTGGACCGATTTCGCCACGGTCGGGTACTGCTGGGTTCGCGATTGATCACGTTTTTCCGTGTGGATCGAACTTGGACCGAGCAATACCTGTTGCCGTTATTCAGTTGGAACAATCCAGCAGAAGCGAAAGCCGTTTGGGAGGGCTTCCTCTGGTCGCCGCGAATCTACCAACCACTGTTGGCTGCTTTGAAATCTCATTTCCTTGAAAGCGCAAATCACTACGCCGACTTAGGCGAACACCGCCAGCAGTTCGCAGCCTTCTTGACTTACGTTGCGCTGGGGCCGACCGAGGGCTACACGTTGGAGGAGTTCCGATCCGCGATCGGCGCTCTGCCTCAAGAGGGACTGGAGGAATCTGCGGTGGCGCTCTCACAAGCCCTCGAAGGAGCCGCCGATCAGCGTGAGGACTATTGGAAGAACCGTATCCAACCGTTCTGGCAATACGTCTGGCCCAAGTCACGCGATCTTGCCACCCCGCGAATCGCCGAATCATTGACCCGGCTGATCATTGCTGCCCGATCTGAATTCCCGGCTGCTTTGACTGCGATGCAAGACTGGCTGCAACCAATTGAACATCCGCACTACGTCGTGCATCTTCTGCACGAATCGGGTTTGTGCACCCAATTCCCGGCGGATGCTCTGCATCTTCTAGATACCGTGATCGCCGACCAACAATGGGTCCCTCAGGAATTGGGGCAATGTTTGAATGGGATGGTGGAAGCTGCACCACAGCTTGCACATGATTCCCGGTGCCAGCGTTTACGCGAGTATTCGAGGAGACGAGGGATGTAATATGGAAGTGATTTGCACTCCGCGACTTAGCGCCGCCCTGGATGTTCGCGTCTGGCCCAACCCAGCGCTACATTGGTCACACCGAGACGACCCCTTTGGGCACTAAGCTGGCAGCAATGAATGACTGCTGATGGGTCGGAAAGACTTTGAAATTGAACTTCCACAAAAGCTGCCGGCGGTGACCGACTGGATACGCTGCCTTGCAGACGTCGAACCAGGAAGCACAAAACTCTGCGTGGTACAGGACTGCCTGAAACTGAATGCGGATGTGCCCGGCCGCGCGTCGTGAAGCATTCGGTGCCAGAGCACCAAAGCAGCGATGTCTGTGGCGCGGCTCTGGCATCAGAGACCGGCTACTTGGTCCGATACCGCAACTGCTGCGCCACAAAACCGTCAAACGCCCTCAGCAAGGGCGCAAACTGCCCGACGCTGCCTTCCAGTTGCATCAGCGCCGCGCAAGTCGCTTCCAGCGTGGAAAGCTGATCGGGCCGATGCGCTTTGCGGATCAGGTAGTTTGACGCCGGCATGCCTTGCAGCGACAGGCGCGGCAGTTGTTGCAGCAGCGGGTTTTGGTACAGCATCTTGCGGCTCTTGCGCCAGGTGCCGTCCAGCACGATCAGGCGCAATTGCGAGGGATCGCGCAACAGGGCGCTCGCCAGAACAGGCGGCGCCGGCAGGCCCGGCGCCCTGTGTTGCGGCGTGTCTGGGTACAGCAGAATCGCGTGCTTCGGGCGGTGCGTGGCGGCCTGGGGCTGGAGTGGCGCAGTCAGCAAGGCCTGCAGCGCCGGCACGGCAAACACTTCGCCCGTCACCAGGCGGCTGTGCGCCAGACTCAGGCACAACAGCCGCGCGCTGCCCTTGGCGTTGGCCACCTCCAGCGGATGCTGCAAAACCACCACCTCCACCCTGTGGGCCGTCGGCGTAATCCACTGGCAGATGCAGGCGCTTTGCGCTCGCAGGCAGGTCGCGCAGCCTGGACGTCTGCTGGTGCATGCAGCTGTCATGGGTGGATTTTATGGAAATGCCGGGCTTCGCGATGGCGCGCAACATGGCCCGCGCGCGGCGGCGATACCGCGCTGCGCAATCGCCCGTGGAGTGGTCGTGATTTATAAAATCTTATGACAAGACCAGGGCGCAGCCCCCGAATAGATTGCGCAAGCAGCTATTAAAAAGAGAGCGCTTTCAGCAGCAGCCGCTGCCCGCCCGCAGTGCGCACAGCTCGGCGTAGGCGGGCGATTCCAGTTGCAGCGTGACGTGATGAATCTCGAAGTGCTCGTGCAATTCGTGCTCGGCCTCGTGCAATACGGCGCTGGCATCCGTGCCCTGATCGTTCAGCACCACATGCGCCGTCAGTGCCGTCTCGGAGGTGCCCATGGCCCAGACGTGCAGGTCGTGCACCTCGCCGACTCCCGGCAGGCTCAGCAATAGCGTGCGCACGGCAGCAAGATCGACGTCCGCGGGAACGCCGTCAAACATCAGGTGCAGCGACTGTTTGAACAGGCCCCATGTGCCCAGCACGATTACCACCGCGATCGCCAGGCTCATCACCGGGTCAATCCAGGCCCAGCCCTGCCACAGGTACAGCGCGCCGCCAATCACCACGCCCAGCGACACCAGGGCGTCGGCTGCCATGTGCAGGAAAGCGCCACGAATGTTCAGGTCATTCTTGCGCCCGCGCATGAACAGCATTGCGGTAGCGGTGTTGACGACGATGCCGATTCCGGCCACGGTGATGATGGTCCAGCCTTTGGTAGCTTCGGGCGACCCCAGGCGGTTGATGGCTTCCCAGGCCAGCGAGCCCATCGCCACCAGCAGCAGCATGGCGTTAAAGAATGCGGCCAGGATGGACGCCCGCTTCCAGCCATAGGTGTGACGCGCATCGGGCCTGAGCTTGCCGGCCAGCGTGCCGCCCCAGGCCAGCACCAGGCCGGCAACGTCGCTCAGGTTGTGGCCGGCATCGGCCAGCAGCGCCAGTGAATTGGCCTGCCAGCCGTACCACGCCTCGATGGCGACAAACGCAATATTGAGCGCGATGCCAATGGCAAAGGCGCGGTTGAAGGTTGCGGGGGCGTGGCCGTGCCCGTGGTCATGTCCGGCGCTCATGGCCTTTCTCCTTGTTTATCGTCTGGATTGTGGCGCAGGCACGGGCCGAAGCGTCGCACCAGCTCCAGCCACAGGCCGCACAGCGCCAGCAGGCCGAGCCCCACGGCCAGCCCCGCAGTGCCGGGCAGTGTCAGCCCCATGACGTTTTGCAGCCAGGGAATGCCCAGCACCGCCGTGAGCAGCAGCCCCACTGCGGCGGCCATGCGCCATAGCCAGGGGTTGGGGGCGATGATGCCCATGAGCGCCGGCCGCGTCAGGTCGCGGTTGGCCAGGATCAGCAGCAGCACGCAGAGCACCAGCGCGCCAAATACCACGCTGCGGCCTTGCGTCACGCTCCAGCCCTGGCTGACGAGCCAGGCCTGCCCGAGCAAGAGCACCCCCGCAATGCCCAGGCCCTGCAGCACTGCATGGCCCACTGGCGCAGCGGCAAACGGCGAGCTTGATGCCGCGCGTGGCGGGCGATCCATCAGGCCACGGTCTTCGGGTTCGGCCTCAAAAATGATGGAGCAGGCCGGGTCGATCAGCAGTTCCAGCAACACGATATGCACCGGCAGCAGCAGCACCGGCCATTGCAACAGCGCTGGCACCAGTGCCAGGGCGATGATGGGCATGTGCACGGCAAACACGAAGCGGGTGGCCTTGCCGATGTTGTCAAAGATGCGCCGGCCCTGGCGAATCGCGGCCACGATGCTGGAAAAGCTGTCATCCAGCAGCACCAGCGCAGCGGCTTCCCGCGCCACATCGGTGCCGCGCTCGCCCATCGCAATGCCGACATCGGCGGCCTTCAGCGCCGGGGCATCGTTGACGCCATCGCCGGTCATCGCCACCACCTCGCCGCCGGCGCGCAGCACCTGAACCAGACGCAGCTTGTGGGCGGGCTGCAGCCGTGCACACAGGTCCACCTGTTTGAGCCGGTCGCGCAATGCCTGGTCGTCCAGCCCGGCAATTTCGGCCCCGGTGATGACCTCGGGACGCCCGGACAGGCCGACCTGGCGCGCAATGGCCAGTGCGGTGGCGGGATGGTCGCCGGTCATCATGATCACGCGCACGCCAGCGCGGCGGCATTCGGCCAGCGCGGCGGGCACCTCGGGACGCGGCGGATCGGCCAGCCCGACCAGGCCGAGAAATTCGAAATCGAAATCATGCTGGCTTCGCGGCCACAAGGGATCAGAACCTGATGCAGCGGGCGCGCCTGCCCAGCGCCCGCGCGCCACGCCCAGAACGCGCAGCCCGCGCTCGGCCATGGCCTCGACCTGCGCACGGAGCGCCTTGCGCCGCTCGGCATTCAGGTGGCACAGGTCGGCCACGGCTTCGGGCGCGCCCTTGGTCGCCAGCAGGTGCTGCGCCGGTTCGCTGCTCGCAAAGACGCGCGTCATCGCCAGGATCTCGCCCGAGAGCGCGTACTCGAATTCCGGCTCGCGCCCGTCGTGTACATGCTCGGTGCCGGCCAGCCACTGGTGGCCAAAGTGCTGGATGGCTTTTTCCATCGGGTCGAACGGGTCGCCCGGCGTGGCCAGCATGGCGAATTCGGCCAGCCGATGGAATTCCTCGGGCAGCTCGCTCGCGCCCTCGGGCGTGAAGTGCGCGTGGGCCGTGGCCAGCCCCGCCACGGCCATGCGGTTGACGGTGAGCGTGCCGGTCTTGTCCACCGCCAGCACGGTGATGGCGCCCAGCGCCTCGACCGCCGTGACGCGCCGCGTCAGCACCTGCTGCTTCGAGATGCGCCAGGCGCCCAGCGCCAGGAACACGGTCAGGATGACCGGGATCTCCTCGGGCAGGATGGCCATGGCCAGCGCAATGCCCGAGAGCAGACTGTCCAGCAGCGACCGGCCATCCCAGCGCCAGCCCAGCAGCACCAGGGCAACGGCCAGCACCAGCGCGCCGCCGCCAAGCCGGCGCACCAGCTTGCGCGACGCTTGTTGCAGCGCTGACGGCGGCTCGGTGGTGGCGGCCAGGTCGGCGCCGATGCGCCCCACTGCCGTGGCGCCGGCGGTGGCGCGCACTTCGGCCAGGCCAAGGCCTTTCGTGACCACGGTGCTGGCGTAGAGCATGGCCCCCACGCTTGTCGCTTCGCGTACTGCGCTGCCTCCCGAGGGGGTTGAACTTCGCCTGGGGCGGCCCGGCGCTTCGTTCGTTGCCCCCACGCGGTCAACTGCATCTGGCGTCTTGGCCACCGGCACCGACTCACCGGTGAGCAGTGATTCATCCACCTCCAGTTGTCCATCCAGCAGCAGTGCATCGGCGGCGATGCGGTCGCCTTCGCGCAGCACCAGCAGGTCGCCGCGCACCACGTCGCGCCCGGCGACGCGCAGCTCCCGGCCATCGCGGACGACCAGCGCGCGCGGCGCCGACAGGTCGCGCAGCGATTCGAGCGCGCGTTGCGTCTTGCGCTCCTGCGCCAGCGTGATGCCGATGACGACGAACACGAAGCCGAGCAGGAAGGTCGCCTCGGCCCGGTCGCCCAGCGCCAGGTAGATGCCGCCGGCGGCCAGCAGCATCAGGAACATCGGCTCGGTCAGCACCTCGCGCACGATCGCCAGGGTTGATTTCGGCGCGCTGCCGGGCAGCAGGTTCGGGCCTTCGGCGGCCAGCCGGCGCGCCGCCTCGGCTGTGCTCAGGCCGGCGCGCGCGGCCGGGTCGGGTTGCCCCGATTGGTTTTCAGGCGTTGTCGCTGTCATGCGGACGATTCATAGACCGGCGCAAAACCACCGCCAGGGGTGCGGAAGTTGGTCGTCTGGCCCTGGTACAGGCGTGCCGCCACCCATTGCACCCGGCCGTCGTAGGCGTAGTCGCGCAAGTCGAATTTCAGCACCTGCGCCGGCAGTTCATCCGAGATGACCCGCTCGCCAGGGGTGACCAGCGCCTGCGCAACATAGTCGCCGGCAAGGATTTCCTGCCAGACCCGCTGCGTGAGTTTGTCGCCGCGGTAGGCGGCGCGGCTGCCAAAGCCGGCGAACGGCTTGAAGAACAGCCGCTTGCGATCGCGCCACAGGCGTTCGGCGTTGGCCAGGTCCACGATTTCCGTGTGCGGGATTCCCGACAGCAACACGTCTTGCGTGGCCTGCGGCACGCCCAGGGCCTGCAGCCACTTGGCATCACTGAGCAAGGCCAGATTGCGCTTGTCCGCGTACAAGGCATGCGCCTGTGGGTGCGGTGTAAGCACCGCCGCATTTTGCAGGTAGGCCTCGCGCAGCGTGGCGCTGGCGGGCGCCTCAAGCGAGAAGTCCGTCAGGCGGTTATAGACCAGGTCGATGGCCAGCTCGCCATGCCAGAGCACGCCGTCACGCAAGCTGAACCCGGAAGGGTCGGCAATCACCGCCTGCAACCCGTGGCGCTGGAACAATTGCTGGAACAGTAAAAACTCGGGGTACAAATACTGTTGCCCGGGGGCCTCGTCAACGATGGCAATGCTGCGCAGCGGCTGCGTATGGCCAGCCAGCCGCCACTCATGGCGGAACATCGCCACAATGCGCGCTTCCAGCGCATCGGCCGTGGCCTGCGGTGGCACGAGTGACTCCATGGCGGGGCAGCAGGCGCGCTGCGCCCGCGCCAGCACGGCGTTGAGCATGGCGCCACCCGCATTGGTATTGATCTCGATCAGACCGAAGCCGCCCTCGGTGACATGAAAGTCGTAGCCGAAGAAAACGCTCTTGGTACCGCCCGGATCATGGCGCGCGATGGCGGGCGAGCGCGCCAGCACCTCTTCACGGTAAGCCGGCAGCGCGACCACCGACTCGATGGCTTCGATCAGCCTGGCCATGCGCGCCATATGGGCCTGCGACACAAACACCGGGCGCGCCGCAAACAGGTAGGGGCAGCGCTGCTGCACCAGCTCAAACAGGCCCGGTTGGCCAATTTCCGATTCCAGCGCCACGCGCAGTGCAGCGGTGTCCAGGCTAATGCAGAAGCAGTCGCTGTTAAGCGTCTCGACCGATAGCGCTTCGAGCGATGCGATGATGGCGGGAGACGTTGAAGGAGAGAGCACAGGAAGAGTCATAAGGGGGATATCGTGAGTTACTTCGCAATTCGCACTGCGCGATGCCGTGATGGTACGGCTTGTAGATCGATCAGAAACCGATCACCGTTGCAGCCTCGGCCGCAAAGCGGGGAAAGGCCAGCGCCGGAACGGTTGAGAGCGAAGGCGCGTCGTCATGAAACAGGTGCAGGACAAGTTTGGACATATCAGTCTCCAGTTGACTTTCAGGGTTTCAGGTTTTAAAAAATGCGCCGACCGTGGTGAAACACCACCACCTCGCCAGGCGGCAGCGCGAGCCAGGCTTCGTTTGTTGTCAGCGGCTGGGTGGCGATCAGGCTGACGTGCTGGCCTCCTTCTTCCTGCGGGTGCAAGGCCACGCGCAGCGTGGTGCTGCTGAAGGATTCGTGCGGTGCCGCGCATTGTCTTGCGATGTAGAACAGCCTGGTGGAGCAGTGCGCATAAAGATATTCGCTGTCGGACAACAGAAAGTTGGCGGTTCCGGTTTGCGCGAGTTCGTTGGCCCAGTGCTGGATGGCCGGCAGCTTCTTTTCGAGATTCAGCACCTCGTAGGGAAGCAGTGCATGGCGCAGGCGGTCCATCAGGGCGCAGAACGCCCACTCCGAGTCGGTCGCGCCAAGCGGAAAGTTCCATGTCGGGATAAAGCGGCTATCGCTCAGGATGCCCGGCATGTCGCCGTTGTGCGCAAACACATGGCAAGCCCCATACAACTCGCGCGTGAACGGATGCGTGTTGGTGTATGAGTCCACCCGCGGCACGCTGGCCAGCCGAATATGCGCGAGCATGATCTCGCTGCGAAATTCCTGCGATTCAACGAAGCGCAGGCAGGCGCTGCCTGATGCGGGTGCGGCTTCCTTGATCAGGCGAAAGTCGCGCCCTTCCTTGAAGGCGATGCCCCAGCCATCCTTGTGGGGCCCCAGGCTGCCGCCACGCTCGCCGAAGACGCCGAGCGAAAACGTGGCGTTGGTAAGCCGGTCACTGGAGAGCGCGAAGAGTTCACACATGGTGGAGCTGACTCAAGGAATGGGGCGAACCGCCAACGTGGGTTTGGACCAGCGCCGGATTCAGCGTCATGGCTTGTCCATGCGTCTGCGCAGCAGCGCGACCAGCACACCCGCTGATACAACACTTGCGCCCACCGTCCAGGCCAGCACGGCCCCGAGCTCGCTGCGGGGGTAGTGCCAGGCGGCGATGCTGGCGGCGATAAAGCCGATCTCGGTCGCGCCAAACACCACCGTCAGCCAGAACTGCATTTCCGTCATGCGCTGCTGGTAGCGGGTGGTCAGCGCAAAGCTGACGGCCTCCAGCCGGTCCATCAGCGCGTCGTACAGTTCGACGATGCCGAGCAGCCGCTCACCGTCTTCTGCCACGGCATCGCCGAAGCGGGTGACCGCCAGGGTGGCGCCATAGTATTCCTCCAGCCCGTCGGTGACCTGTTGCTTGAGCTGGAGCAGGCCCTCGATGCTGGCAGGCGTGGACTGGGCGAGCCGCTCGTAGAGCTGCAGCAGCACGGCGCGTTCGATCAGCAGCAGTTCCAGCGTAACGAGGAAAGGCACGGCGCTGCGCGGTGGCAAGCCCGTGGCAACGGTTGCGGCGGCTGCATCGTCCTCGCTGCCATGAATGTCCAGTGCAGCCCGGCGTCCCAGCAGCGTGATTCCACCCTCGCGGGCGCAATAGTCGCGCTTCAGTTCGGTATTGATCACCTCGGGCTTGAGTGTGCGCGTCGAACGGTCACGCCACAACAGGCTGACAATGTCGGCGGCGTGCCGTTCAGTCAATGCGGTCAGGGGTTGCGCGAGCAGGCGTACGACGCTGCAGGGCAGGTACTGCAGGTAGGCGTCGGACCCGCCGATGGCCCGATTCATGGGCTGCAATGCCCGCCAGACGCGGCACGGCGGGCTGTCGCCGGCCTGATCGTCGAGCCAGCTGACCCAGCGCTGCGCGTCGAAATTGCGCGGCTGGCCCGGCAACCAGACCTCCCACAGCGCCGCCCCGGATACATGCATGAACAGGCGGACGTCGGCCGCCTGTGGGGCCTGGGGGTCACTGACCGATGGGGCAAGGGCGATGCGCCCCATCGGCAACTGCGTAAGCCGTCCAGCTTTGACGAACGCGCTACCCAGGACGTGCAGTTCAGTCTCGTCGCGCAGCGCCTGGTAGGCCGCGAGCTCGGCCGCTGAAAATTCTGCCAGACCCGCCGCCTTTGCCGCGGCAGCGACTTTAGCCGGCCCGGCCCGGCTGCCTGGCGACACCGTGAACAGCAGCGCAAAACTGGCGACGGCTTGCAGTGTCGTCGAGACGTCATGCACGCCGGCTGCGACCGTCATGCTGCCCTGGCGTTTGTGCCGGGTGCCGGCTGGGCATTATTCTCCCGGCCGCTGCACTTGCATCTCCAGTGTGGAATTTCACGGGTATTCATGGTGTGAGGCTCCAGTGAAAGAAGCGATCAAAAGGCCAACTTGCTTGCCATGCGGCGGTGCCTGGGTGAATGGTACCTTCGATCAGTATTCGATCAATATGGCCTTCAGTCCTGGGCCGTGAGCCACTGCTCGATCTTGTCACGACCTGGCACGCCGCCAGCATGCACCACCTTGCCGTTGATGACGACGCCAGGCGTGGACATTACGCCATAACTCATGATGTCGCGCAGTTCTTCCACTTTTTCCAGATTCACCGCCACGCCCTTGGCCTTGGCGGTCTGGTCAATCAGCGCGATGGTGGCCTTGCAGTTGGCACAACCGGTGCCGAGTACCTTGATGTCCATGATATTTCCTTTCAGGGTTTTGACGGAAGGTTGGTGATGCGCCTCAGAGCACGGCGTTGAATACAAAACCCACCAGCAAGATACCGGTCGCGACGACACCCACAAAAGTGGCGATCAGCCGCACCTTGAGCACCTTGCGCAGGATGATCATCTCGGGCAGCGACAGCGCGATCACGCTCATCATGAAGGCCAGTACGGTGCCCAGCGCCGCACCCTTGGCCAGCAGCGCCTGAACGATGGGGATCACGCCAGCGGCGTTGGTGTACATGGGTACGCCGATAATGACGGCCAGCGGCACCGACCACCAGGCATCATTGCCCATGAAACTGGCCATGAAGTCTTCCGGTACGTAGCCGTGAATCAAGGCGCCAAGCCCGATACCGGCCAGAATGTAAGGCCAGACCTTGCCCACGATCTCGCGCACCGCTGCAAAACCGCCTTGAATCCGGTCCGCCAGCGTAGTCCCCGCGTCTTCAAACCTGACTGCCGTCCTGGGCATCTCGCGTACCCAGTCTTCCAGCCAGGCTTCCATCTTGAGGCGGCCAATGATCCAGCCTGCGACGATGGCCACAGTCAGGCCCAGTCCCAGATAGAGCAGGGCTACTTTCCAGCCAAACATGCCAAACAGCAGCGTCAGCGCTACTTCATTGACCATCGGGGCAGAAATCAGGAATGAGAACGTCACCCCAAGCGGCACGCCCGCCTGCACAAAGCC
>JAHFQQ010000335.1 GCA_023259235.1 Polaromonas sp.
CAATTTGCGATTTCCTCATAAGTTCAGGAATAGAGTCATCCAGGCACGATCACATGAGGGAATTGAGAACGCAACATGAAGGACGACCGTACAGAACGCTGTATGCATTTGATCCCAGAAGAACAGCGATTCTGTTGATTGGTGGAGACAAAACCGGAAATGATCGTTGGTACGAAGAATTTGTACCGATTGCAGACGACTTGTATGACGCGCATTTACGTGAATTAAGAAAGGAAGGGCTGATCGATGGCTAAAAAATTTGCTGATTTGCGCTCAAGGATGACACCGGAATCCAGAGCGCGCGCGCAATCCAAGGCCAGGGGAATGCTGGCTGAAATGCCGCTGAATGAGTTGCGTCAGGCGCGTGGACTGTCTCAGGCAACGCTGGCTAAAGTTCTCAATGTTAAACAGCCTTCAATTGCAAAACTGGAACACCGGACAGACATGTATCTCTCCACTTTGCGGAGTCACATTGAAGCAATGGGTGGCATGTTGGAAATCGTTGCTCGTTTTCCGGATGGAAGCGTGAAAATTTCCAATTTTGAGAGCCTTGGTGATAAGACAGACAGTACGCCACTGCATGACCATGTGTATTGAGACAGAATCCATGCACATCACGCCGACTGGCGGCATGATGCATGAAGCGATAAACGTTCGGGTTAATGGGCACCCCGTCTATTAAACACCACATCGATTGTTTTAAACAAAATTGCGATGTCATACCACACTGACCAGTTCTGCACATACCAGGCGTCCAGGTTTGCTCTGTCGGCAAACGTGGTGGTGCTCCGGCCACTAACCTGCCACAGGCCCGTGAGGCCGGGGCGGCTCATCCGGTAGAACTGGATAGCCTCGCCGTAGTCCGGAAGTTCGCGCGCGAGCAGGGGGCGAGGGCCGACCAGGCTCATTTCTCCGCGCAGTACGTTAAGCAGCTGCGGCAATTCATCTATGCTGCTGGCGCGTATCCATTTGCCCACAGGAAGCACTCTCGGGTCATTCGCCAGCTTGAAGTTGTTGGCGTAGTACTCCTGCCATTCCGGGCTTTTCTGCTCACGCCAGCGCGCCAAGAGTTGGTCTGCGTCTTTGACCATGCTGCGAAATTTCAGGAAGGGGAATTCGCCCTCTTTCCTGGCTACCCGTGGTTGATGAAAGATGACGGGGCCGCCATCCTCGCGCCAGATGCGCCAGGCGACGTAGAGCAACAGGGGTGAGAGGCCGACAAGCAGGATCGTTGCGGCAACAAGATCAAACGCCCGCTTGGCCCATTGATGGCTACGGCGCGCAAGGTTGTTGCGCAGGGTGAGGAACAGCACTTGGTGGCTGAAGAAATGCGATAGCTGGGTGCCGAACAGCGGCAGGCCGCGAATGGCAGGGATGACATGGATGTTGTGTTGGCTGGTGGCGAGTTGTTGTACCAGTATTTGATTTTCCGGGGTGTTGAGGTTGTCCAACGCAACGATGAGCTGCGGGTTGCCGTGTTCGGCCAGCATGGCCTCAAGTGTCGCGGCGGGGATGAGGACAGGAAAGGTTTCATTGCCGATGGATATGGTGTTACCCTCTCCCCCTGCCCCTCTCCCGCTTGCGGGAGAGGGGCGTGTTGATGGCGAGGTAGGCTTCGCGGGCGTTTTCGCCGGTGCCAATGATGATGGCTGGACGCTGCCAGAGGCCGAGGTCGTCCAGTAACTGTCTGGCGCCGGCGCGGCCGAGCGGGATCAGCAGGAAGTTGAGCGCCCAGACGACTAGGTGGCTGGCGCGGCCGGCTTCGAGGCCGGCGATGAAGGCGGCAGCGCCGGAGACCATGAACATGATGGCCAGCACGCGAATGATTTCACGCAGTTCGTCCCAGAAGGGGCGGCGGCGGGCGTAGTGTTCCAGCATCAACCAGAACCAGCCGATAGTGAGGACGATGACCACGCCGTGGCTGATGACGGTGGCGCGGTCGAACCGGCTCCAGTGGTTGATGTCGTCGCTGGCAGGCCAGGAAAGGGCGAGGAAGGTGCCGAGCAGGACCAGGGTGTCAATTCCGGCGAGGGTGAATTTTTCCAGCCAGGGATGGGTTTTTAGTGCTGAGTGGCGGTAGCGGGTGATGAGGATCGCTGCGACCAGGCTGGCGATGAGGCCGCCGGCGATTGCCAGCAGCAGAGTGAAGGCGGTGTGGGCAGTTTGGTCTTTATGCTTTTCGAAGACGGTGTGGGGGCGTACTGCTCCGGCGGGGTAGCAGGCGACCTTGGCCTGGTCGCCTTTCAGCGCGGCTTGGCGTTCGCTCTCCTGGCAGGCGATGAGCGCGATGTCGGCCTGCGGAGCATTGTAGGTGACGATGCCGCTGGCCATGCGTGCCGAGGGCACGGCCAGCGGTGTTTCGTCAAAGCGCTGGAGTAGTTCTGCCGGCGGGTTCTTGAGGCAGGTTTGGCTGCGGGTGCGGCACTCGCGGCAGCTGGCGGTGATGGCGTTGGCAATGGCGGCGGCAGCGCTTTCGCAGGCGGCTTTGTCTTGCCGGCCATTGAGCAGGAAGTCGAGCTGCATGCCGCCGCCGGCATCGCTGACCACATTGGGGTAGTAGAGCTTGGGCCGGGGCAGGGTCATCAGCCCGAGGGCGATGAGGGCGAGACCGATGAGGACGATGAAGCTGCGGCGGGGAGGTTTCGAGGGTGGAGTACCGAGTGCTGAGTGCTGGGTGGGCGGCGTGGTGGGATCACCGCCCGGGTTGCTGGCATGAAGTTCTGCGCTCATCGGATGGTTGCTCGCTGGATTAACACGCCGATCAAGACGCCGATGGCGTTGACCATGACGTCTTCGGTTTCGAAGGCGTGGCTGTGGGTGATGATTTCGGTGGCTTCATGGATGGCGCCGATGGCGGCCACCATGGCTGCAATGTGCAGTGCCGGCCGTTGCGGCCAGCCGAGACCGAAGGCGAAGGCAATCAGTGCATAGGCAGCGAGAT
>JAHFQQ010000112.1 GCA_023259235.1 Polaromonas sp.
TCCGGGGACTCGGAAACGCGGGTCTGGCTGCCAATGCGCGCGTCATCGTTGAGAAGCCGTTCGGACGAGACCTGGCTTCGGCACGCAAGCTGAACCAAATCGCACAATCGGTGTTTCCGGAAAATTCGATCTTCCGCATTGACCACTTCCTCGGCAAGGAAGCGATCATGAACATTCTTTATTTCCGCTTCGCCAATTCCTTCCTGGAGCCAATCTGGAACCGCAACAGCGTAGCCAGTGTCCAGATCACACTATCCGAGGATTTTGACGTGAAGGGGCGCGGCGCATTTTATGAAAGTGCAGGTTGTCTGCGCGACGTGATACAGAACCACCTGTTCCAGATTGTCGCCCTGCTGGCCATGGAGCCGCCTGCCTATCAGGGTTATGGCGCTGTCCACGGCGAGGGCAGCAAGGTCTTTCAGGCCATGCGCCCGCTGCAGCCAGCCGACGTGGTACGCGGCCAGTATGCTGGCTACCGGAAAGAAGCGGGCGTGGCGAAGGACTCCGATGTGGAAACCTTTTGTGCGCTACGACTTTTTATCGACTCGTGGCGCTGGGAAGGGGTGCCCTGGTACCTGCGATCCGGAAAATGCCTGGCCGTGACCGCTACCGAAGTGCTGGTTCAACTCAAACCACCTCCGCAAAGACTTTTTGTCGATTCGGCACCGCAAAGCTGCGGCGCGAATTATCTGCGTTTCCGGCTTTCTCCCAATTCGGCCATCGCCCTTGCCGCCCGCGTCAAGCGTGCCGGGAAAGAATTTGTCGGCGATCAACGCGAGCTCTACCTGCTTGATGAACAAGCGGGAGAAGAATCACCCTACGAACGTCTATTGGGAGACGCCGTCGCCGGCGACGGTGCGTTATTCACCCGCCAGGATGCGGTTGAGGCCGCATGGGCAGCGGTAGATCCCGTACTGAAGACGCACCACCCGGTCCGCCCTTACAAGCGCGGCAGCTGGGGGCCAAAAGACGCCGATGCGCTGATTGCGGCAGATGGCTGCTGGCGCAACCCCCTGCAGACGGGATGATTCGATGCCGCTTGTCACTGAAGATTACGCCCTGAACGGTGTTTGCCACACCGCGGCACTGGCCATCAAGGGCGGATTCCGCCTGAGGCCAAGGGAAACCCCGGTACCTGAACGGGATGCCGCATGACAACTCCGGAAAATGTCGTGTTTCTGCTCGACGTGGATAACACACTGCTCGACAACGATCGCATCGTTGCGGATCTTGACGCTCATTTGCGGAAGACGTTTGGCCGTGACAGCCGCGACCGGTACTGGGAAATCTTCGAAGCGCTGCGCGCTGAACTCGGCTATGCAGACTATCTTGGTGCCTTGCAGCGCTATCGAATGGGAAAACTGAGCGACCCACGGCTGCTGTTGATGTCTTCATTTCTGGTTGACTATCCGTTCGCGACGCGGCTTTATCCTGACGCAATCAATGCGATCCGACATCTTCGCACCTGGGGCCCAACGGTCGTCCTGTCGGATGGCGATGTGGTGTTCCAGCCGCGCAAGACGCAGCGATCGGGACTGTGGGACGCAGTCGAGGGGCGGGTGCTGATATATCTCCACAAGGAGCAGATGCTCGAGGCCGTCCAGAGCCTCTATCCGGCCCGTCATTACGTCATGGTGGACGACAAGCTGCGCATTCTGGCAGCAATGAAGGAGATCCTGGGCAAGCGACTGACAACAGTCTTTCCACGCCAAGGGCATTACGCGCTGGATGCGAGAAATATTGCCACTTATCCACCCGCTGACATCATGGTCGAGCGCATTGGCGCAATCGTTGATTGTGATTTACCGGCGTTACTCGGCGCTGCCTGAGCCGGACATGCGGAACCGCAGGCCCCATGAAAACGAACCCACAACGGCACGAACTGAATCTGCCTCGAATTCGGAAGTTCCAGCTTGATGAGTTCGTGGAATTTGCCGCTTTCACCCGCAGCAAAGTGGCCGCGTGTCAGATCAGGCTTTCCGGATCAGGCGAGGACCCATTGTGAAGCCAGCCATGCCATGTGTTCTGACGATTGGCCACTCCACGCGCACGATCGAGAAATTCATTGGGCTTCTTCAGGCTCACGCGATAACGCTCGTGGTTGATGTGCGCACGGTACCGCGTTCGAGACACAATCCCCAGTTCAATCACGACAGCCTGCCCGCTTCGCTGAAAACCGCGAGCATTAGCTACCTGCACATGCCGGAACTCGGTGGCCTGCGTCACACAACACGCGACTCACTCAATGTTGGCTGGCGCAACGCCTCTTTTCGCGGCTACGCGGATTACATGCAATCGGCGGAGTTTGAGCAGGCGATCCAACAATTGATCCAATTGACAAACCGGCATAAGGTCGCGGTGATGTGCGCCGAAGCCGTGCCGTGGCGGTGTCATCGTTCGCTCATCGCCGATGCGTTGCTGGTTCACGGAATCCCGAGCGAAGACATAATCAGCGCAACCAGCTGCAAGATTCATGTCCTCACGTCCTTTGCCAAGGTCGACGGCTTGCATATCACCTACCCGGCTGAAGCTTCACCGAGCAGTCCGGGCAAGCCATCTCCGCTGAGCTTCCCCGACCGGGCCCGCGAGATCGCAGTGGATGCGAAGCCATGACTAGTGTGAAGAATTACGCCACGATGGGACCGGCAATGAACTCCAAGCCTGCAAGCTCCATCCTAGCTGTTAATGGCGGCTCATCGAGCATCAAGTTTGCGTTGTTCGACTCGGACGAGTCGTTGACGCGAACATTGGGAGGAAAGATTGAAGGAGTGGGTCTTGCTACCGGTCGTTTCGCCGTCACAGGCTTGAGCCAGGCCGATAACTTCTCGCGTCCCATAGCGGCACCGAATCACCCGGCAGCGGTGGCATTGTTATTGGACTGGATCGAACAACGCATCGACCACCGTGAACTGACGGCGGTAGGGCATCGCGTGGTGCATGGCGGACCAAAGTACTGGAAACCACAACGCATCACGCCGGAAATGATTGAGGACTTGCGTCAACTCAGTCCATTTGATCCCGAGCATTTGCCAGAAGAAATTTCATTGACAGAGGCTTTTCATCGCCGGTTCCCGGGTCTGACGCAGATCGCCTGTTTCGACACTGCGTTTCATCACAACATGCCACGCGTGGCCAGGTTGATTCCGATCCCGCATCGGTACGATGCGCTGGGCGTGCGCCGGTACGGCTTTCACGGCCTGTCTTATGCCTATTTGATGCAGGAGCTCGAACATGTTGCGGGCACCAGCGCGGCGCACGGGCGGATCATCCTGGCGCATCTGGGCAACGGCGCAAGCATGGCCGCCGTCCAGGGCGGCTGCAGCATGGACACCACGATGGCGCTTACACCCGCGTCCGGTTTGGTGATGAGCACCCGTTCCGGCGACCTGGATCCGGGGCTGGTTTCCTTTCTGGCACGAATCGGGCAAATGAGCGCGACACGGTTTGATCATATGGTGAACCACGAATCGGGGCTACTCGGCGTCTCGGGGACCAGCGGCGACCTGCGCGACTTGCTTGCACGCGAAGCTGAGGATGTCCGCTCGGCCGAAGCGATCGCGCTGTTTTGTTATCAGGCCAAGAAATGGATTGGCGCTTATGCGGCCGCCCTCGGCGGACTCGACACACTGGTCTTTTCGGGCGGCATCGGCGAAAACGCGCCTTCCATTCGCACGCGCATCTGCGAAGGACTCGCGTTTCTGGGTATTGAACTGAATGCCTCGCGCAATGCCGAGACCGCAGGAGTGATTTCCACAGACACGAGCCAAGCCACGGTTCGTGTCATCCGCACCGATGAGGAGCAGATGATCGCCAGGGCGGTCTATCTCGTTCTTGACCCTGGCGCATGAATGGAGGAGTCACTAAAACATGACAGCAGATACCCAGACACTCAGTTCCGAATTGCTGGAGCGGATCGATGCCTATTGGCGCGCCGCAAACTATCTCTCGGCCTGCCAGATTTATCTTTGCGACAATCCGCTGCTGAAGCGTCCGCTCGCGCTGGACGATGTGAAGCGCATGCTGCTCGGGCACTGGGGCACCACACCCGGACAGAACTTCATTTATGTGCACCTGAACCGGATCATCAAAAAATATGGCCTGAACATGATTTATGTCTCGGGCCCTGGCCATGGCGGACCGGCCGTTGTAGGCAACACGTATCTCGAAGGGACTTACAGCGAGATTTACCCCAATATCAGCCAGGATGAAGCCGGGCTGCAAAGGCTGTTTCTCCAGTTTTCTTTCCCGGGAGGCATTCCCAGCCATGCGTCACCGGAATGTCCGGGCTCGATCCACGAAGGCGGTGAACTGGGCTATTCGCTCAGCCATTCGTTCGGAGCGGTGTTCGACAATCCCGACCTGATCGTTGCCTGCGTCGTCGGCGACGGCGAGGCGGAAACGGGTCCGCTGGCGACCGCTTGGCATTCCAACAAGTTCCTCGATCCGGCCACCGACGGCACTGTACTGCCTATCCTGCATCTCAACGGGTACAAGATCTCCAACCCTGCCGTTCTCGCGCGCATCACTCCCGAAGAGCTGGAACAGTTGCTCCGCGGTTACGGCTGGTCACCCATCTTCGTCGAGGGTCACGACCCCGCCTTGATGCATGAGGCGATGGCCACAGCGCTTGATACGGCAGTGGAACAGATCAAAATAATCCAGAACAGCGCTCGCGGCAGTGATCGTTCCGGGAACAACCTCACACGTCCACGCTGGCCGATGATCGTCCTTAAGTCTCCCAAGGGCTGGACCGGACCGAAGATAGTCGATGGCCTGCAGGTCGAAGGTACCTTCCGCGCGCACCAGGTACCGCTCAAGCCGAATGCCCATCCCGAACATCTCAAGCTGCTGGAAGACTGGCTGAGGAGCTACCGGCCGCAGGAACTCTTCGATGAGCAAGGCAAACTGAAATCCGAGTTAGCCGAGCTTGCCCCCAAGGGCCAACGGCGCATGGGGGCAAACCCCAACGCCAATGGTGGCATATTACTCCGCGATTTGCGCATGCCTAACTTCCGCGACTACGCGGCCAACGTGCCCGCACCGGGAGTGCCCGGCATTGGCGACACCCATGTGCTCGGGCGTTTCCTGCGCGATGTGACGAAACTCAATGACGAGCAGCGCAACTTCCGGATCTTTGGCCCCGACGAGACGCTTTCAAACGGCCTGGAAGCCCTGTTTGAAGTCACCCAGCGCCAATGGGATGCCGCGACCGTGCCGAACGACGAATTCCTCGCTCCAAGCGGAAGGGTGCTCGACTCGATGCTCAGCGAGCACCAATGCGAGGGCTGGCTCGAGGGCTACCTTCTCACCGGGCGGCATGGACTTTTCAACTGCTACGAGGCGTTCATCCACATCGTCGATTCGATGTTCAACCAGCACGCCAAATGGCTGAAAGTCACATCACAGCTGCCGTGGCGGCGCAAGATCGCCTCGCTGAACTACCTGCTGGCCTCGCATGTCTGGCGCCAGGACCACAACGGCTTCACCCATCAGGATCCCGGTTTCATCGACGTGGTAGCCAACAAGAAGGCCGAGGTCGTGCGGGTTTATTTTCCACCGGATGCTAACTGCCTGCTGTCGGTGATGGATCACTGCCTGCGCAGCCGCCACTATGTCAATGTCGTGGTCGCGGGCAAGCATCCTGCACCACAATGGCTGACGATGGACGCTGCCGTCAAGCACTGCACCGAAGGCATCGGCATCTGGCAGTGGGCCAGCAATGACCAGGCCGTTGCGCCCGACGTGGTCATGGCCTGCTGTGGCGACGTGCCCACGCTGGAGACGCTCGCCGCCGTATCCATCCTGCGCAAGCATCTGCCCGACTTGAAAATCCGCGTAGTCAACGTTGTCGATCTGTTCAAACTGCAGCCGCAAAGCGAGCATCCTCACGGTTTGAGCGAGGTAGCTTTCGACGAGCTTTTCACCCAGAACAAGCCCGTCATTTTTGCCTTTCATGCCTACCCGTGGCTGATTCACCGGCTCACCTACCGCCGCACCAACCACGACAACATCCACGTCCGTGGTTACAAGGAAGAAGGCACCATCACCACGCCGTTCGACATGACGGTGCTGAATGATCTGGACCGCTTCCACCTCGTGATGGACACCATCGACCGCCTGCCGCAGACCGGCGACAGGGGCATCTACCTGAAGCAGCAGCTCAAGGACAAGCTGATCGAACACAAGCAGTACATCAACAGGCACGGTGAAGACATGCCGGAAATCCGCAACTGGCGCTGGCAGGGATCAATCGCATGACCCGCGCAGCTATAACATCATCGCGTCAGTTGCACGGTAAACCGTCCCGGCCATTGACTGACCCTTTGCACGACGTCGTCTCCAGCGACGAACCGTTGTGGAAAGAAAGTGCAACTCAACACATTTGGAGGATCCATGAAAGCAACGCAACAACTGCATGATCTCGGTCAGAGTCTTTGGCTCGACAACATCACCCGTGGCCTGCTGGCCAGCGGCACCCTCAGCCGCTATATCAACGAGTATTCAGTGACTGGGCTGACCTCCAATCCAACGATCTTCGACAAGGCCATTCACGACACTGGCTTTTATGATGAAGCCATCCATCAGAAAACGGCCATGGGCCAATCAGGCGAGGCATTGTTCTTCGAGCTGGCGCTGGAGGATTTGACGCAGGCCGCAGATCTCTTTCGCCCGGTCCATGACGCCACCGGCGGGATCGACGGCTGGGTATCGCTGGAGGTGTCTCCCTTGCTGGCGGACGACGCGGCCGGCACCATCAAGGCCGCGGTGGCACTTCATGAACGCGCCGGGCGTCCCAACCTGTTCATCAAGATTCCGGGCACGGCAGCAGGCACTCGTGCCATTGAAGAATCCATTTTTGCGGGAGTGCCCGTGAACGTGACCTTGCTGTTTTCGCGAGAGCAATATATCGCGGCGGCTGACGCCTATTGGCGCGGCATTCAGCGCAGAATGGACGCGGGCCTGGACCCGAAAGTCAACTCCGTTGCTTCAATCTTTGTCAGCCGCTGGGACAAGGCCGTGATGGATGCCGTTCCAGCAACGTTGCGCAACCGCCTGGGTGTTGCCATTGCCCGCCGGATTTACAAAACTTACTGCAAACGCATGGTATCTCCAGCCTGGCGCAAGCTCGCCGATGCCGGGGCCTTGCCGCAGCGCCTGCTTTGGGCCAGCACCGGCACCAAAGACCCGCAAATTCCGGACGTGTTTTATATTGAAGCGCTGGCTGCCCCATCCACCATCAATACCATTCCGGAAAAGACATTGCAGGCCTTTGCCGCCCACGGCAGCTTGAACGGTGCCATGCCAGACGATGGCGGCGACGCCGAAGCTGTGCTGGCCGATTTTGCGCAAGCCGGTGTGGATATTGTGGCGCTCGCCAGCCAGCTCCAGCGCGAAGGCGCGCAATCCTTCACAAAATCCTGGACCGATCTACTGGCAGTGATCGCGGAAAAGAGCGCACAGTGACACAAACCAATGGTCCCAAAGCAGGAGCACAAGTGATGAACAAACAACCTGCCACCCCGCCACGGCCCCTTCTGCAGCGTCCCGCGTGGAAGGCGCTGCAGGCGCATCAGCAAAAAGTGCGCGATGTGCATCTGCGCCAGCTGTTTGCCGACGATCCACTTCGGGGCAAACGCCTTGCCGCCGAGGCCTGCGGGCTTTACCTCGACTACTCGAAAAACCGCATCACGAATGAGACGCTTGAGTTGCTGCTGAAACTGGCCAAGGAGTGCGGGTTGCGCGAGCATGCCGAGGCCATGTTCACTGGCCAGAAAATCAATGTGACCGAGCAACGCGCGGTACTCCACACGGCGCTGCGCGCACCCCATGAAGAACGCATTGTCCTCGATGGCATCGATATCGTGCCGCAAGTTCACGCGGTGCTCGACAAAATGGCCGAGTTCACGCGCCAGATTCACGCGGGCGAATGGCTCGGATTCACTGGCATGCCAATTCGCAACGTGGTCAATATCGGAATTGGCGGCTCGGATCTGGGACCCGTCATGGCCTATGAAGCGCTGCGTCACTACAGTCATCGCAGCCTGACGTTTCGCTTTGTCTCCAACATTGATGGCACTGACTTTGCAGAAGCAACGCGCGACCTCAAACCCGAGGAAACCCTCTTCGTGGTCTGCTCAAAGACGTTCAAGACGCTTGAGACTTTGGCCAACGCCCAGGCCGCACGCGAATGGCTTTTGCGCAAGTTTCCCGACGACCGCGCCATCGCCCGGCATTTTGTTGCAGTTTCCACCAATGTTGCGGGCGTTGCCGGCTTCGGTATTGATGCCCGCCACATGTTCGAACTGTGGGATTGGGCCGGCGGCCGCTACTCAATGGATTCGGCGATTGGCCTTACTACCATGCTGGCCATTGGCGCGGAGAATTTTCGGGCGATGCTGGCGGGAATGCACGCCATGGACCAGCATTTTCGCAGCGCGCCATTCGAGCGCAACCTGCCTGTTCTGATGGGGCTGCTGGCCATCTGGTACAACAATTTTTTCGATGCGCAAACCGTCGCGGTGCTGCCCTATGAACAATACCTGAAGCGCTTTCCGGCTTATCTGCAGCAGTTGACGATGGAAAGCAACGGCAAGTGCGTCACGCTCGATGGCGCACGGGTTGATTATCAAACCGGACCGATTTATTGGGGCGAGCCGGGCACCAATGGCCAGCACTCGTTCTATCAGTTGATTCATCAGGGCACCAGGCTGATCCCGTGCGACTTCATCGGCTTTTGCCAGCCCCTGAATCCGCTGGCGCGCCATCACGACCTGTTGATGGCCAATCTGTTTGCCCAGACCGAGGCGCTCGCTTTCGGCAAGACACGCGCACAAGTCAAAGCCGAAGGCACACCCGACTGGCTGGCACCGCACCGCATGTTCGAAGGCAACCACCCCACCAATACCGTGCTGGCCGAACGCCTGACGCCGGAGACATTGGGATCCCTGGTGGCGCTTTACGAACACAGCGTCTTCACGCAAGGCGTGATCTGGCAAATTGACTCCTTCGACCAATGGGGCGTGGAATTGGGCAAGGCACTGGCAGAGCGAACCATTCCCGAGCTGGAAAGTTCGCAGGAGCCAGCGCTCGGGCATGACAGCTCGACCAACACCCTGATTCAGCGCTATCGGCAATCCAGGAGGCGCCAGCAAACGGGAGAATCATCATGATCATGGGTTACCACAAGCCACTCTATGTTCTGCCGTTCGACCACAGACACTCCTATGTGAGCGGCATGTTCGGGTTCAAAACACCGCTCACGCCGGCGCAGCACAACGAAGTAGCCGACAGCAAACAGCTTATTTACGAGGGGTTTCGGCAGGCGCTGGGCGAAGGCGTTCCGGTGGCAGCCGCGGCGCTTCTGGTGGATGAAGAATTCGGCGCCGCCATTTTGCGGGATGCCGGAAAGCGTGGTTATGGCACCGCGCTTTCCGTCGAAAAAAGCGGTGTGGATGAGTTTGAATTTGAATATGGCGAAGACTACGCCCGACACATCGAGATGTTTCATCCAGGCTTCGCAAAAATTCTGGTGCGCTACAACCCGCAAGGCGATGCGGCGCTCAATCAGCGCCAAACCGGCCGGATCGCACAACTCTCCGAGTATTGCCAAAAGGCACGGCAACCGTTCATGTTCGAGCTGCTGGTGCCGGCAACCCCGACGCAGATGAAACAAGTTGAAAACGACAAGGATGCCTATGACCAGCGGCTTCGCCCGGAGCTCGTGGCCCGGTCAATTCGGACTTTGCAGGATGCCGGCGTCGAGCCTGATATATGGAAGATCGAAGGCCTCGAACGCCGCGAAGCGTGTCAAGAGATCATGCGAACCGTGCAACGCAACGGTCGTGACGCGGCACGCTGCATTGTGCTGGGACGCGGCGCGGATGAATCGAAGGTAGTGAGCTGGCTGAAGACGGCGGCCAGCGTGCCGGGCTTCATCGGCTTTGCCGTGGGCCGCACCAGTTTCTGGGATGCGGTGGCGGATTACCGCGCGGCAAAGGCAACCCGGCAACAGGCGTGCGCGCGCATCGCCAAACGCTATGGCGAATGGGTGCGTATCTTTGAGCAGGCACGCACTGCATGACATCCTGATGGTCGCCGCCCGGCCGCCAGACGGAGGTACCGCCGCATGAGTGTTCCGTTACCCGGCGTTGCGTATCTCGAACGACTCCAGCAGGACGCCGTTGGGTACTTCCGGCGCGCGGCGAACCCTGACAACGGGCTGATCGCCGACAGCTCACGGGAAGGTTCCCCGTGCAGCATCGCCGCTACCGGGCTTGGCCTGGCGGTCTGGGTCGTAGCTGCCGAGCGGGGCTTCCTGTCGCGCCGCGAGGCGGCCCAGCGGACGCTGGCCGCGCTACGTTTCTTCCAGGGCAGCCCCCATGGAGACGAGCCAGACGCCACCGGCCATCGGGGCTTTTACT
>JAHFQQ010000336.1 GCA_023259235.1 Polaromonas sp.
TGGAAGTCGGCCAGCGTCACCGCGCAATCGGCCACCGGAACCTGCCAGGGCCCGACCATCTGGTCGCGATGCGTCAGGCCGCCCACGCTGCGGTCGCCAATCGTGATCAGGAAGCGTTTGGACGCCACCGTGGGGTGGCTCAGCACGTCGATGCAGCATTTTTGCAGGTCCACGCCAGTCAGAATCATGGGCTCGACGGTGCGTGCCACGCTTGTCACGTCGCGCTGCATTTTGGGCGGTTTGCCCAGCAGCACGTTCATTGGCAGATGGACTGGGGCGCCCACGCTCCCCGCCTGGTGGGGTTCGCTGCCCGCCGAGGTGACTGCGCTTGCTTGGGGCCCCCATGCGTCAGTGACTATCAGATCCCGCTCCTCGGTCGCCACGCCGATCACGGCAAATGGGCAACGCTCGCGCTCGCAGAAGGCCCTAAATTGCGGCAGCGACTCAGGCGCGATTGCCATGACGTAGCGCTCCTGGCTTTCGTTGCTCCAGATTTCCCTGGGCGACATGCCGCTTTCTTCAAGCGGGATGGCACGCAGGTCAAAACGCGCGCCGCGCCCGGCATCGTTGACGAGTTCGGGGAAGGCGTTGGACAGTCCGCCCGCCCCCACGTCGTGAATCGCCAGAACCGGATTGGCCGCGCCGAGCTGGGCGCACTGGTTGATGACCTCCTGCGCACGCCGCTCAATTTCAGGGTTGCCGCGCTGCACTGAATCAAAGTCGAGATGCGCCGCATTGGCGCCCGAGGCCATGGAACTGGCAGCGCTGCCGCCCATGCCGATGCGCATGCCGGGGCCGCCCAGCTGGATCAGCAGCGTGCCCGCGGGAAAACGAATTTTGTGGGTCAGCCCGGCGTCAATCGTGCCCATGCCACCGGCCAGCATGATGGGCTTGTGGTAGCCCCAGCGCTGGCCGCCTATGGTCTGCTCGTATTCCCGGAAGTAGCCTGCCAGATTGGGGCGGCCAAACTCATTGTTGAAGGCCGCGCCGCCGAGCGGACCTTCCGTCATGATTTGAAGCGGGCTGGCAATGTGCCCGGGTTTGCCGTAGTCACTGTCAAACAGTCTTGAAACGGTAAAACCCGTCAGCCCGGCCTTCGGCCTGGAGCCTCGCCCGGTCGCGCCTTCATCGCGGATTTCGCCGCCAGCCCCGGTGGCGGCGCCGGGAAAGGGAGAAATCGCCGTCGGATGGTTGTGCGTCTCGACCTTCATCAGGACATGCACCGGCACCCGGTCCAGCGCACTATAGGTTTGATAGCTGCCCGCGCCCGTTCCTTCTTGGCTGGAGGCCGATTTTGCATAAAAAGTCTGGACGTTTGAGCCTTCCATGACCGAGGCGTTGTCGGAATACGCCACCACCGTGTGCTGGGGATGCAGCCTTTCCGTGTTGCGAATCATGCCGAACAGGCTGATGTCTTGCGCCACGCCGTCAATCGTGAAGTCGGCGTTGAAGATCTTGTGGCGGCAATGCTCGCTGTTGGCCTGCGCAAACATCATCAGTTCGACGTCGGTCGGATTGCGCTGCAACTGGTTAAAGGCCTTGACCAGATAATCGATCTCGTCGGCGGCCAGCGCCAGGCCAAACTCGCGGTTGGCCGCTTCCAGCGCCGCCTCGCCACCCGCCAGCACATCAACTGTCCGCATCGGCGCGCCCGGCAATTCGGTGAAGAGGCCGGCCGCCTCCGCCCGGTCGGACATTACGCTTTCAGTCATCCGGTCATGCAGCAGCGCCGCAACCTGTCCACGCTGGATTTCGCTCAGCGCTGTTTTGCTGAATAAACCGGTTTTGAGCGTCAGGCGGTATTCGGTGATGCGCTCGATCCGCTTGACCGCCAACCCGCAGTTGTGGGCAATGTCCGTCGCCTTGGACGCCCAGGGCGATACCGTGCCGAAGCGCGGCGATACGATGAATCGCAGGACGTTTTCCGGTTCCACTGTCAGTTGGGGACATGGATCGCCGTAAGCCAGCAGGGCCGCCAAGCGGGCTTTGAGTGAGTCCGCCGGGGGTTCTTCGGTAGCAACCAGATGCACAAACCGGGCGCTGATACCCGCAACCTTGTCGTGAATCGCCTGCAGACGGGGGAGAAGCTGCTGGGCGCGAAACTCGCTGAGAGCGCTGATGCCGTGCGGCTCGCCTTCAAAAGTTGACAGGTGCAGGGTCACGGTCGTGGTGGCTTCGTAGTAGAAAGAGTGTGAGCGGGAAAAGGCAATCTGCAGCGTATCAGCCAGCCGCCAGCCGGCAATTTTATCAGCGGACCGGTTTATCCTTCCCGGCACGGGCTGGCTTCGCCAGACACGGCAGGCTGCGCCAAAACCCCTGCGCGCTTGCTGCAAATGCACGCTCGGTGGTCCAGTGGGATAATTCCGGCATGAGTATTACTTACAAAGACGCCGCGGGAATCGAAGGCATGCGTCTGGCCGGCAGACTTGCATCCGAACTACTGGACTACCTCACCCCTTTCGTCAAACCAGGCGTGACGACCAACGAAATCGACCGGCTGGCGCATGACTACATGACCCAGGTCCAGGGCACGATTCCGGCCACGCTGGGCTACCAGCCGCCCGGCTACTCGCCTTATCCCAAATCGCTTTGCTCGTCGGTCAATCACCAGGTGTGCCACGGCATTCCAAACCACAAACCGCTCAAGAGAGGCGACATTGTCAACCTCGACGTGACAGGCATCAAGGACGGCTGGCATGGCGACAGCAGCCGCATGTTCATGGTGGGCGAAGTCTCGATTGCTGCCAGGCGGCTGTGTCAGATCACCTACGAGGCGATGTGGCACGGCATCCTGTGCGTCAAACCGGGGGCGCGGCTGGGCGACATTGGCCATGCGATACAGACCTTCGCGGAAAAACAGGGCTATTCTGTTGTCCGCGAGTTTTGCGGTCATGGCATAGGCCACAAATTTCATGAGGACCCTCAAGTGCTGCACTATG
>JAHFQQ010000113.1:0-7043 GCA_023259235.1 Polaromonas sp.
GTGTTGCCTGCCACGGCACTGGTGTGGCGGGCGCGCCAAAATTTGGCGACAAGGCAGCATGGGAGCCACGCATTAAGACCGGCATGGATGCACTGATGACCAGCGCCACCCACGGCAAGAATGCCATGCCACCCAGAGGCGGCTCCTCGGCCTCCGATGCTGATCTCAAGGCCGCCGTTGAGTACATGGTGAACGCCGCGAAATAGGTCGAGTCAGCGCCCTATAAGAAAAGCCGGCCGCAACCGGCTTTTTTAATATTTATGAATGAAAATGGCCATTCCCCCATGCAGGCAATGGTTAACCAGCTATTGTTCTTGTAGCGATTGCGGGCTGCGCACATAGCCAAACCGGTTTGGCAAATCGCCTGCCGGCAATTCCTCAGGCTGCCACAAGCCCTGCTCCACCGCATCGGCCGCATGCATCGTGTCCAGCGTGTGAACCAGGCCAAAGCCCAGATCGGTTTGCAGGTACACCCGGCCCTGCTCATCCACGATGCAGCGCTGGACTTGGGCGCTCTGGCCGGTGTGCGACCTGACCGCAAAGCCAGGCGCCGGGTCAATGCGCCAGATCAGCGGCGTGGCTTGCAGTTCCACATACACCCGCTGAGGGCCGTTCTGGAAAAACCATTGGCCGCGGGCGTCGCTCGCGTAGTTGCGGGCAATGAAATCGATCAGCTTTTCGTGCACCAGCAGAGAACCCCGGCTGACCAGGCTGCCCGTGGCATCGGGCGCGGCAAACGGCCCGGCAGCCTGGGCCTGGTCGTCGCGCATGTACCAGTTGCCGCGCGCATCCAGCGCCAGCCAGCCATGGCAATCAGGCACATTGGGCCATTTCGCGATGGCCTGGCGAACAATATCATCCATGCGGCTATTTTGCGCTGCCACCGGCCGGCCCGCCGCGCCCGAGATTAAAACTGCCGCCTCGCCGTCAGAAGGGCCGTGACCGCTTCAGGCATGGCGCGCCCGTGCCCCGGAAAATCGGCCCCGAGGGAGGCCCGCATGTTATTGCCCAAGAGCAATCGCAGTGCTTCTTCGCCCATGGCTGGCTGTTACTTTCACGTCAGTGCAGCACATGCGGGGTTTCCATCACTTCCTGCGCCTCGCGCGCGGTCCCCGGGCTGGCATGGTGGGCGACCAGGCGCCAGCCTTGAGAGGTCTTGTGATAAACATTGGTGGCAATCACGTAAGCGTGGCGCGGGCCTTCCCCGGTCAACATGTCGATGCGCTCGACCACGCTGTGCACACTGGCGCTCATGGTTTGCACCCGGCGTACTTTTTCGGCATGCACCCGAATCGCTCCGTTGGCAAACAGTACCTCAAACATGGCGCGTATGGCCGCCGCACCCACCAGCCGCGCGCCGCCGGGGTGTACGCAAACAATGTCGTCCTCGTCGCCCCAGCAGGCCATGAGCTTTTCAATGTCGCCACTTTGCAGTGCTTCGTAAAAGGCGGCCTCGGTGTCGTCGGCGCTGCCAATCGGGTTCGGGGGAATGCTGGCTTTGGACATAGGGGCAATCAGGGTTGATCGGCAAATAAACAAACCGGCATGCTGCATCCCCGGTTGCATCGGATTTTGCATCGCGCTTTGGATGCGAATACGACTATGGTAGTGTTATGGCTTGCATTTTGGAGGCATTGCCATGAAATCACGTTTTTTTACCTTGGCTGTCGCAGCCGTCTTGAGCATGCTGCTGACCGGCTGCGGCTACAACGATTTTCAGCGACTGGACGAGCAAACCAAATCGGCCTGGTCCGAAGTGCTGAACCAGTACCAGCGCCGCGCCGACCTGGTGCCCAATATTGTGGCCACAGTCAAGGGCGAGACCGCCTTTGAGCAGGACACGCTGACCAAGGTGATTGAAGCGCGCGCCAAGGCCACGTCGATTCAGGTCACGCCCGAAACGCTCAAGGACCCCGCCGCCTTCAGCAAGTTCCAGGCGGCCCAGGGCGAGCTGGGCAGCGCCCTGAGCCGCCTGATGGCGGTCAGCGAGCGCTATCCCGACCTCAAGGCCAACAAAGCCTTCAGTGATTTGCGGGTCCAGCTCGAAGGCACCGAAAACCGCATCACCGTGGCCCGCAACCGCTACATCCAGACGGTGCAGGAGTACAACGTGCTGACGCGCAGCTTTCCCAGCAACCTGACGGCGATGATTTTCAGCTACAGCGTCAAGCCCAACTTCGCCGTGCAGAACGAGGCGCAGATCGCTGTGCCGCCGCAAGTCAATTTCGACAAGAAATAGGAACGAAAAGTGCTTATGGCCCTTGCAGGATGGGCGCGAGCGGCTATTGTTTCAATAGTAGTTTGCGGCGGTTTACTGGCCCTGCTGCCGCGAGCTGGCGCACAGGACCTGCAGCCCGTCCCGGTACTGACGGCTCATGTGATGGACAGCACCGGCACGCTCAGCGCCGCGCAGAGTCAGGCGCTCGACGCCAAACTCGCAGCCTTTGAGAAGGCACGCGGCGCGCAGGTGGTAATGCTGCTGGTGCCCACCACGCAGCCCGAAGACATCGCCGCCTTTGCGCAGCGTGTCGGCGATCACTGGAAGATCGGGCGCAAGGACATCGGCGATGGCTTGCTGCTGGTGGTGGCCAAGAATGATCGCAAGGTGCGCATCGAGACCACCAAGGCGCTCGAGGGCGCGATTCCCGATCTGGCAGCAAGCCAGATCATTGAAGACGCCATCACCCCACGCTTCAGGCAAGGCGACTTCGCCGGCGGGCTTGATGCCGCGGCAGACCAGATCATCGCGCGCATCAGCGGCGAGAATCTGCCCGCGCCCGCCAGCGCCCGTTCAACGCCCCGCAATAGCCAGGGTTTTAACTGGATGGACCTGGCCGTTTTCCTTTTTTTTGCCGTGCCGATCGGCAGCCGCGTGCTGGCTGGCGTGCTGGGGCGCAAGCTGGGCTCGGTCGCCACGGGCGGCGCCGTCGGCGTGCTGGCCTGGATTTTCACCAGTAGCCTGGTTATCGGCGGCATTGCCGCTCTGGCCGGACTGGTGTTTGCCCTGTTTGCCAGCCTGGGTTCGTTCGGCCGTGGCGGTGGTTCCTCGGGCTGGGGCGGTACCGGAGGCGGCTGGGGCGGCGGCGGTGGCGGCGGTGGCGGCTTTAGCAGCGGCGGCGGCGGTGATTTTGGCGGCGGCGGCGCCTCGGGTAGCTGGTAGACATCATGACGAACAAGCTCAAAAGTTTTGTCAGGCATCTGTGGCTCGACGCCGCCGACACCCGGCGCGCGATTCCGCGCGACATGCTCAAGCGCCTGGCGCAGCGGGTCGCCGCGAGCGAACAGCGCCATAGCGGGCAGATTCGCATTTGCGTGGAGTCTTCGCTGCCCATCAGTTACTTGTGGCGGCTGGGCCGGCACAGTGCCATGAGCGCGCTGGCGCGGCAGCGCGCCGTGATGCTGTTTGGCAAGTTGCGGGTCTGGGACACCGAGCACAACAACGGCGTGCTGATTTACCTGCTGCTGGCCGAGCACGCGATTGAAATCGTTGCCGACCGCGGCTTGCGCCAGCATGTGAGCACCGCTCAGTGGCAGGCCATGCTGGCGCGCATGGCCACGGCATTTCACGACAAGCGCTATGAAGACGGACTGACCCGGGCGCTTGAGGAAATTTCGGCGCTGCTGGTGGCGCACTTCGCGGTGAATGACTCCACCGGCGGCCCGAAGGCGCATCCGAACGAATTGCCGGATACGCCGCTATTGTTGTAGCGTTACGCCAGGACGCCGCCGCGGATTTTGCGGCTTCAAGCCCGCGCCACCGCCATGTCTGCCCCGCCGACGGCGCATGGGGAGCAGCCGTCACGCGCAAGAAAATGGCGGTGCGGCCTCCAATGTCACAATCTGCGCTGCGCAACAAATTACCATTTGTTGCGTTTCCACCCCCGGTCTTTTCTGTCGCCAAGGACGCCTGATACTGTGCAGCCCATTCGCCCCATTGATCCCGTCATCACGTTTCGCAACAGCCAGGGCGAGGCCGTGCGCGGCACGCTGACCAATGTGCAGCGGCGCTCGCTGGTGATGGAAATTTACAACCCATATTCGATTGTCCAGGTCAGCGAGGTGCTCAACGACCTCACCATTCGCTCCGGTGAGCGGAACATTTACAAGGGCAAGGCAGTGGTGGTACGGTTGCTCAACACGGGCTTGATGGCGGTGGTGTCGGTAACGCTCATCGACGAATGGAACGATCTGGCTGTTGTCGGCCGCGATGGTAAATCCGTTGCCGACGAAGCACGCGCGTTTGTAGAGGGCTGGAATGCCCGCTTTAACGTGCGACGTGAGTATCAAGTTGTGGTCAGCGAAATGCGCGCCTATTTCTCCGAGATTACTCGCTGGGTTGACCAGGCCGATATGAAGATCAGCCTGCCGCGCGCCGAAGACGGCCGCGTGCGCGAAGACGTGTTTTACGAGTTGGCGCGTCCTTTGCTTGAAAAAGGACGCGAATACCTGCAGTGGTTTGAAAATGAAGCCGCACAGGTTGATCCGGAAATCGCGCCCATGCATCGCAGCTTCGCGCAGGCCGCAATTCATCCACTGATTCTGCGCGCCCCTTTCGTGTACCGCACTTTCGCCAAGCCGTTGGGCTATGCGGGCGACTATGAAATGGTCAACCAGATTCTGGGCGATCCGAGGCAGGGGCCAAGCACCTATTTCCAGCTTGTCAATTTCATGTTTTTGCAGGCGGGTGTCGCCGTTGCGCACCGCAATCGGATCGATATCTTGCGCGACCGCCTGGATGATCTGGCTGTGCGTGCCGCTCAAGCAGGGCGACTTATGCGCGTACTGAATGTGGGTTGCGGACCGGCGGTGGAAATTCAGCGCTTTGTCCGCGACAATCCGCATTCCAACATGCTTGAGTTTGTGCTGGTTGACTTCAGCGAGGAAACACTGGAGTACACCAGGCAGTGCCTGGAAGAGGTCAGCCGCCCAACCGGTCGCAAGCTTAATCTCACGATGCAGCACGAGTCGGTCAACCAGTTGCTCAAACGCGCTGCGCGCTCGCAGCGCGTGGTGCCAGAGGACGGCTTCGACTATGTCTATTGCGCGGGCCTCTTCGACTACCTGTCGGACAAGGTCTGCACGCGGCTAATTGAGTATTTCATCTCGCGTTCCCGGCCTGGAGCGCGCATTCTGGTCACCAATGTGCATTCCAGCAACCCTGAGCGCAACTGGATGGAACACTTTCTTGAGTGGTATCTGATATACCGAGACGAAGCCGGTCTGCTGCGCGCGCTGCCACCAGGGCTCGAAGACATGAAGACTTATACAGATCCGATTGGCGTGAACGTCTTCCTTGAAGCCATCGTCAGTCCTCAGGCCGTTGCTCTGCCATGAATATCCGGGGTATGCACCGCGACCCCGCCTATCAGGCGGAGCTGGGTGAAAACCTGTATTTTTACAGCCGCGTCACATGCGTTATAACGATGATCCTGACACTGGGCGGGGTCGGGCTGGACATGGCTTTTTATCCATCGCATGCGCGCGAGTTCGCCTGGGTTCGCGTTGGAGCGGCGACATTGGTCGGGTTGGTGCTGCTGAGTTACACCCAGCCTTGGGGCCGCAAGAACATCCGGGCGCTCACTTACCTTTGGCTATCCGTGCCACAGGCCATGATTTCGTGGATGATCTATCGCACGGAGGGCGAGCAGTCAATTTATTTTGTGGGCTTGACTTTCGCCTTAAGTGGTATCGGTTTTTTCCTGCCATTATCGGTAGTCGAGGCCCTCGCTTTCGGCGGGGCCACATTGGCAGGCTACGGGCTGGCTTGTGCGATGCGCCCAGGTGGCATCGAGCACATCAGTGTCTGGTTGGGAAGCAGCCTTTTTGTGCTGTTCTACACGATCATTGCTGTGATGATCGCGGTTTACAGTGAAAAGTGGCGCTGGTTATCCTTTCAGCTAAAAGCTGAAGTGCAAAAGAAAAACATCGAACTCAGGGAAACCAACACTGCCCTCGCCGAAGTCAAGGGCCAGCTCATCCAGCGCGAAAAAATGGCGGCACTGGGCACCTTGTCGGCGGGTTTGCTGCATGAGGTGAACAACCCGGTCAATTACAGCCTGATGGCAATCAACATGGCCCTGATGGACCCGGCCGCGGCGCAAAGCGCCGAGCTCAAGGAGAGCCTGAGCGACGCGCGCGAGGGCATGCAGCGCGTGCAGAATATCGTGTCTGACCTGAAGACCTTTGCCTATCAAAAGGCGGGTGACGACAGCCAGCGCATGTTTCTGCTCGAAAAAGCCATTCAGTCCGCGCTGCGCCTGACCAGCTTCGAGCTCAAGGGCGTCGAGATCACGCTGGCGCTGCCGCAAGACACGCATGTGCTGGGCGATGAGCCCGCCATTATTGGCGTGCTGATCAACCTGCTGAGCAATGCTGCGCTTGCCCTGGCGCGCGCCGCGCCCGGGCAGCCGCGCATCGTGCTGAGCGGCGAGCACCGCGACGGGCGGCTCTGGCTGACCGTGCGTGACAACGGCACCGGCATTGCGCCCGAGCACATTGGCCGCGTGCTGGAGCCGTTTTTTACCACCCGCGATGTCGGTGCCGGGCTCGGGCTGGGCCTGAGCGTGAGCTATGGCATCATCCAGCGCCACGGCGGCACCCTCTCGGTCACCAGCGAGTTTGGCGCGTGGACCGAATTTGCCTTTGACCTGGCGGCGCCCCAGCCCTGAATCCGAATGAGTGCCATGCCGTCGCCCCAAGCCACCCGTGCAATCCTGTTCGTGGATGACGAGCCGCATACCTGCAAGTGGTTCAGCCGCCTGTTTTCGGACGAGTTTGCCATTCTTGTCGCGGGCGGTGCTGACCAGGCCGAGCAAATGCTGCGCGAGCATGGCGCGGCCATTGCAGTCCTGGTCACCGACTACCGCATGCCGGGCCGCGACGGCCTGTCCCTGCTGCTTGCGGCCCAGCGCGAACACCGCCAGGTGGTGCGCCTGCTGGCCACCGCCTATGCCGAAAAGGAAGTCGCCGTTGCCGCCATCAACCAGGGACGGGTGCAATGCATTCTGGAAAAGCCGTTTGATGAAGTGCAGGTGCGCGCGGCG
>JAHFQQ010000113.1:7053-10412 GCA_023259235.1 Polaromonas sp.
TACCGCCAGCGCGAACTTGACCATGCCCTGATTGAAGGCCGCGCGGCCGCCATGCGCGAGACGCTGGGTTTTCTGGCGCACGAATTGAACACCCCGCTGGCTACAGTGCGCGGCTACATGGATGAGCTCAAGGCGCGCTATCGTGGCCCGGTCGAAGGCGCGTTACCGCGCCTGGCGCTGATCACCGAAATCCGGCCCGGCGATGCGCTCAAGATGATCACGGCGGCCGAGCGCCGGGCGCTCTATGCGCAGTCGCTGGTGGCCACCTTTGTGCAGTCGGCGCGCAACGCCTACCCGGGTGCGGCAGCGCCGCCGCTGTGGGCCAGCCGCCTCGTCAATACCCTGCTCGACGAGTATCCCTTCGAGGACGACGAGCGCGCCTGGGTGAGCGCCGACCTGCAGGCCGATTTTGAGCTGCCCGGGCAACCCGACCTGCTCTACCTGGTGCTGTGCACCCTGGCCAAAAACGCGCTGCTTGCCTTGCGCGGCCGCGCCCAACCGCTCTTGCGGATCACGCTGGGGCGCGGCCCCGCCGCACCGGGCGGCCAGGCCCAATCAAGCATCCGTTTCACTGACAATGGCCCGGGTATCGCGCCCGAGATTCTGGCGCGGCTGACGCTCGAGCCGGTCACCACCCGCGCCGTGCAAGGCGGCAGCGGCATGGGGTTGCTGTTTTGCCGGCGTGTGGTGCAGTCGATGGGCGGGCTGATCGAGGTCAGCTCCGAGCCCGGACACGGCGCCAGCGTCACCCTGATATTCAAACCTGAAGAAAACCTGGAAGAGATCGAACCATGAGCCCGCACAAAATCCTTTTCGTTGACGACGAATCCATGGCGCTGAAATACTTCGAGCGCCTGGTCAGCCCCCTGGCGCCCGTCATTACCGCCGCGTCGGTCGAGCAAGGCAAGGCCGTCCTGCGTGAGCGCGGCGGCGAGATTGCGGTGCTGGTTTCAGACCAGCGCATGCCGGGCGCGCACGGCAACGAACTGCTGCGCTACGCGCGCGAATTTCATCCCTCGATTGTGCGCATGCTCACCACCGCGTATTCCGAACTCGGCGAGGCCATCGAGGCCATCAACAGCGGAGAAATCTACCGCTACATCACCAAGCCGTGGGAGATGGGCAGCCTGCAGGCCGACCTGCGCAATGCGCTGGAACTGGCCGAACTGCGCAACGAGCGCGACCACCTGGTGCGCGAGAAGCTGCTGGTACAGCAGCAGCAACTGCTGGGCAGCCGCCTGGCCAGCCTGGCCATGCTGGGTGCGAACCTGGTGCCGGGCGATAGCAGCGCCGCCCTGCAGCGCTACGCGCGCGCCGCGCTGGCGGCGGGCTGCAGCGCACCCGCCACGCCCTGGCATCAGTGGAACCATGCCAGCTTGCTGCAAGCCGAGGCGCAACGCGGCATGGCCATTGCCCGCGGCCTGGCGCACTGGCAGGCCGAGTTCGGTGAAGACCGCACGCCCGCGCGCGCCTTTGCGCTGCTGGCGCAGGCGCTTGGCACGCAGGCGCAGGGGTTGAGCGTGCGCCTGCCTACTTCTGCACCCCTGACCGCCCTGCTCGACGCCGCGCCGGGCGAGTTGCCGCAGGCTGCGGAGACGGCCTGGCTGGCCTGGCTGCTGTGGTGCAATGCGCCGGTGCAGGTGCAGGCCGGTGGCGCGGAAGGCGAGTGGATCGTTCAAGCCCCTGCCACTGATGCGGCCGAGCCCGCGCCGCCGCCCGACTGGCTGGAACGCATGATCGAGCAACTGACCGAGCGCTAGCCAATCCCCGCCTGAGCTTCAGCGTGCGCTTGTGCGCTGGGCCAGATATTTTTCCAGATTGGCAGCGGCCTGCGCCCTGAACTGACGGCGCAACAACGGCGTCCAGCCCAGCAGCACGCCGGGCATGCCCAGCGCCTGGCGCGACCAGGCCCAGAAATCAAAGCGGTCGCGGTGCGTTGCTATCAGGCCCTGATCGTTGAAAGTGAAGCGCGCATCAATCCGGTTAAGCACCATTCGGCCGGTGGCGCTGAAGCGGTAGTGCGCGTCCCAGTGCGCCCGGCCTGCGCCGGCGTCAGCCTCAATGCCGCTGCACTCCAGCTTCCATGCGTCCAGCCCCTTGGCGCGCGTGGCATTACACAGCATGCGCCACATGCCACTCACCTGTTCACGGCCGCGCAGCGAAAACACCTCGTCGTCAAACTGCGCATCCGGCGCATAGCAGGCCGCCATGGCGTCGGCGTCGAGGCGCGCAAACGCAGCGTAAAAGTTTTCCAGCAGGGTCTGATTCGGATGCATGCTCGCTCCTGGAGTCGGGCTGACCATTGTTGTACAAAAAACCGCTTCGTTCCTGCCGCGCCGGTTTTCTCGCGTACCGCGGCAGCGCGCTGAGTATTGCTATGTCTATAGGAGCGTACTATTCAATAAACATGGGGCAAACAGCCTGTTTGTTTCATATATTGGCGACTCTCGTGGTAGCAAGTGCAGCGCGGTTGCCAACTCCCCCTAGAATCGGGCCCAGAGGGACTGCATGACGCCAGAGGCCAAAGCCAGACAAACCATAGACGCGCTGCTTGTGCAGGCAGGCTGGCATGTCTGCGACATGGCCAACGCCCACATCCATGCCGCGCGCGGTGTGGCCATCCGCGAATTCCCCCTGAACCCCGGCTACGGCTTTGCCGACTACCTGCTCTATATCGACGGCAAAGCCGCTGGCGTGATCGAGGCCAAGAAAGAGGGCAGCACCCTCACCGGTGTCGAGGTGCAGTCCGCCCGCTACGCGCAGGGCCTGCCAAGCGCGCTGCCCGCTTGGGTGCGGCCCTTGCCATTCAGCTACGAATCCACCGGCATCGAAACGCATTGCACGCAAGGGCTGGACCCGCAGCCGCGTGCCCGCAGCGTGTTTGCCTTTCACCGGCCCGAGACGCTGGCCGCGTATTTGAAAGACCTGCCCGCCAAGGGCTGGGAATCGTCCGTTGCTGTGCATACCGGCACAAGCCAACCGCCAACAGCCAATGACGCCGGTTTTGCCAGCCAGACTTTCCTGGCCCGCATGCAAACCATGCCGCCTTTGCAAGAAGAAGGCCTGTGGTCCGCCCAGATCATCGCCATCCGCAACCTTGAGAACAGCCTCAAGGCCAACAAGCCGCGCGCCCTGATCCAGATGGCCACCGGCAGCGGCAAAACCTATACCGCCATCAGCTTCATCTACCGCCTCATCAAGTTCGCCGGCGCCAGGCGCGTGCTGTTTCTGGTGGACCGCGGCAACCTGGGCCGCCAGGCCAGGAAAGAGTTTGACCAATACACCTCGCCCTACAACAACTTCAAGTTCGGCGAGGAATACATCGTCCAGCACCTGCAAAGCAACCAGTTTGACGCCAC
>JAHFQQ010000114.1 GCA_023259235.1 Polaromonas sp.
CCGGTGGTGCTGTTTGATCTGCCTGCCAGGGAAGGTCCGAAAAATGGCATCGTTACCCGGGCGATCGATGGGCTGAAGAAGCTCAAGCCCGCGCCGCTCGGCGTGGCGGAAGATGCAGGCCTGATTCAGCAGGCCAATTACGAAGAGCATATGGAGCAGCTCAGGGAGTGCGACCTGATCATCGAGGCGATTGCCGAGCGCATGGACTGGAAGACCGATCTGTACCACAAGATCGCGCCCTTCATCGCCGAAGGCGCCATCGTCGCCAGCAACACCTCGGGCCTGTCGATCACCACGCTGAGCCAGGCGCTGCCCGAGTCCATCAAGCCGCGTTTTTGCGGCATCCATTTCTTCAACCCGCCGCGCTACATGACGCTGGTGGAACTGATCAACACGCCGACCACCGAGGCCAGCGTGCTGGATGATCTGGAAGCCTTTGCCGTCAGCGCGCTGGGCAAGGGCGTGATCCGCGCCCATGACACGCCCAATTTCATCGCCAACCGCGTCGGCATTGCCGGCATGCTGGCCACCATCAGGGAGGCCGAAACCTTTGGCCTGAGCTACGACGTGGTCGATGACCTGACCGGCAAGAAGCTGGGCCGCGCCAGCTCGGGCACTTTCCGCACCGCTGACGTGGTGGGGCTCGACACCATGGCGCACGTCATCAAGACGCTGCAGGACAACCTCGGCCCCGACAAGACGCCCGACCCGTTCTCGGACATGTATGGCACGCCGCCCGTGCTTGCCAGGCTGCTCGAAGCCAAGAGTCTGGGTCAAAAGAGCGGTGCGGGCTTCTACAAGAAGGTCGGTCGCGATATTTTGCGGCTGGATCCGCAAAGCATGGAATACGTCACGGGTGGCGCCAAGGCGGACGACGTGGTTGGCCGGATGCTGAAAAAGCCGGCGGGCGAGCGCCTGGGGCTGTTGCGGCAAGCCGAAGGCGCCGAGGCGCGCTTTCTGTGGGCCGTGCTGCGCGATCAGTTTCACTATGCCGCCGTGCACCTGGGGGCGATTGCCGAAACCGCTCGCGATATTGACTTCGCCATGCGCTGGGGCTTTGGCAGCAAGCAGGGCCCGTTCGAGTTGTGGCAAGAGGCCGGCTGGCTGCAGGTGGCTGGCTGGATCCAGCAGGACATCGACGCGGGCAAGGCGCTGTGCAAAGCTCCATTGCCGGATTGGGTGTTCAAAGGACCGGTGGCCGACGCCGGCGGCGTACATACTGCAGCAGGCTCATGGAGCGCTTCGGCGAAAAAATTCATTCCACGGCGCGGCCTGCCGGTTTATGAGCGCCAGCTTTTTCCCGAAGATGTGCTGGGCGCCCAGGCACCCGCTTTTCAAACCGCGGGAACGACGCTGCACGAAGATGATTCGATTCGCCTGTGGGCGCCTGGCGGCGACCAGGGCGACGTGCTGATCGCCAGCATCAAGACCAAGATGCACGCCATCAACACCGACGTGACCGAGGGCCTGGCCCTGGGCGTGGATCTGGCCGAGAAAAACTACAAAGGTTTGGTGATCTGGTCCAACGACGAGATGTTTTCGGCCGGCGCCGACCTGCAAGCCATGCTGCCCGCCTTTCTCATGGGCGGCGCCAGGGCGATCGAAGGCGCCGAGGCCGAGTTGCAGCGTGTCATGCTCAGGCTGCGCTACGCGGCGGTGCCCGTGGTGGCGGCCGTACGCGGCCTGGCGCTCGGTGGCGGCTGTGAAATGGCGGTGTATTCGGCCCGGCGCGTTGCCGCCATGGAAAGCTACATCGGCCTGGTTGAAGTCGGCGTCGGCCTGGTGCCCGGCGGTGGCGGCCTGACCTATATCGCGCGCCGCGCCGCTGAAAATGCCGCCACATCAATCGGCAAGGATTTGCTGCCGTTCCTCATGGAAGGCTTCACCGCGGCTGCCATGGCCACGGTCGGAACCGGCGCGATCGACAGCCGCAGGATCGGTTACCTGCAGGGCTGCGACGTGATCGTTCCCAACAAGAACGAGCTGCTGTTTGTGGCGCTGGGTGAAGCGCGCGCCATGTTTGACGCCGGCTATCGGCCACCGCACCGGCGGCTCTTCCCGGTGGCGGGACGCAGCGGCGTGGCCACCATCAAGGGGCAACTGGTCAACCTGCGCGACGGCGGCTTCATCAGCGCGCACGACTATCACATTGCCAGCCTGATCGCGGGCGTCGTCTGCGGTGGCGACGTCGATGCCGGCACGCTGGTAACCGAAGAGTACCTGATGATGCTGGAGCGAAAGGCTTTTTGCTCGCTGCTTGAACACCCCAAGACGCAGGAACGCATCATGGGCATGATGAGCACCGGCAAGCCGGTGCGCAATTGAATCAGCCGCCGAAAAGGATACACCCCCCTCAAGACGGCAACACCAGCAGCCCGGCAAAGCCGGCTGCGCGGTGTTGACTGAATGGATTTCCAAGGAGTTACGCATGAAGCAAGTTCAAGACGCCTACATCGTTGCCGCCACGCGCACGCCCATAGGCCGTTCGCACCGCGGGTTTTTTCGCAATACCCGGCCTGACGACCTGCTGGTCAAGGTTTTGCAGGCGGCGCTGGCGCAAGTGCCTACGCTGGATCCGAAGGCGATAGAAGACATTATTTGCGGTTGCGCGATTCCGGAAGGCCCGCAGGGCCTGAACATTGCCCGCATTGGCGCGGTGCTGGCGGGTTTGCCCACCAGCGTTGGCGGCGTCACCGTCAACCGGTTTTGCGCATCGGGCCTGTCCGCCGTGCAAATGGCCGCGGACCGTATTCGCGTGGGCGAGGCCGATGTCATCATCGCCGCGGGCGCGGAAAGCATGAGCATGGTGCCGATGTCGGGCAACTCCCCGTCGCTGTCGCCCGCCATGTTTGCCAACGATAAGAACGTCGGCATTGCCTACGGCATGGGCCTGACGGCCGAGAAGGTGGCGCGACAATGGAAGGTCTCGCGCGAGGCGCAAGACCAGTTCGCCTACGCCTCCCACATGAAGGCGCTCAAGGCGCAGCAGGCGGGCGAGTTCACTGCCGAAATGACCCCGGTTGAAGTGACTGATCGCAGCGCCGATCTGCAAACCGGTGAAGTCATCGCCACCACGCGCACCGTCAGCCTGGACGAAGGTGCGCGGCCTGACACTACGCTCGAAGGGCTGGCGAAACTCAAGACGCCATTCGCGGCGCGCGGCTCGGTGACGGCGGGCAACAGTTCGCAAACCTCCGACGGCGCTGGTGCGCTGGTTCTGGCCAGCGAAAAAGCCGTCAGGGAATATGGCCTCAAACCGCTGGCGCGCTTTGTGAGCTTTGCCGCCCGGGGCGTGCCGCCGCAGTTCATGGGCATCGGGCCGATCGAAGCGATTCCGGCGGCGCTGCGCCATGCGGGCCTGAAACTCGACGACATCGGCTGGTTCGAGCTCAACGAAGCCTTTGCCGCGCAGTCGCTGGCGGTCATCAACACGCTGGGTTTGAACGCAGACAAGGTCAACCCCATGGGTGGCGCGATTGCGCTGGGCCATCCGCTGGGCGCCACCGGAGCGATTCGCTCGGCCACGGTGATTCATGCGCTGCAACGGCATCAGTTGAAATATGGCATGGTCACCATGTGTGTTGGCATGGGTCAGGGCGCCGCCGGTATTTTCGAGCGGGTCTGACGATTTCCTGAAGTGTTTTGGTGCCTTTGCCCCGGCCGGATAAGCGAGTCATGCTATTTATTACGTAGTAAATTGAAATAGCCCAAGATTCCAGGCAGCCTGCGAATAGGAGACCACCATGTGCATGCAGACACTCAGTTCCGGCGCGGCGCAACTTGCCACCCGCGTATGTGCCAGCGGGGCCTTTATTACCAACACCAGCCAGGAGCCCAAATGAAGTCTTTCAAGGCACCTGCATCGCCTCCTCCCGGCGTTGCATTGATCATAGGCGCGGGTGACGCCACCGGCGGCGCGATTGCACGACGCTTTGCGCGGGAAGGCTATACCACCTGCGTCACGCGCCGCAGCCTGGACAAGCTGCAGCCATTACTGGCGCAGATACGGGCTGACGGTGGAACGGTTCACGGCTTTGCCAGTGACGCCCGCAGGGAGGACGAAGTGACTGCGCTGGTTGAGCAGATTGAAAGCAGCATCGCGCCGATCGAGGTGCTGGTTTTCAACATCGGCGCCAATGCGCCAGCCAGCATCCTGGAGGAAACTGCGCGCAAGTATTTCAAGATCTGGGAGATGGCCTGCCTGGGCGGTTTTCTCAACGGTCGCGAAGTGGCCAGGCGCATGGTGCAGCGCGGGCGCGGCACCATCATCTTCACCGGCGCGACTGCGTCGCTGCGCGGCAGCGCCAACTTTGCGGCTTTTGCCGGTGCCAAAATGGCACTGCGGGCACTGGCGCAGAGCATGGCGCGCGAGCTTGGACCGCGCGGCCTGCATGTGGCGCATGTGGTGATCGACGGCGCGATCGATACCGCCTTCATCCGCGACAATTTTCCCGAGCGCTACGCGCTCAAGGAGCAGCAAGGCATTGTCAACCCCGAGCACATTGCCGAAACTTACTGGATGCTGCACCAGCAGCCTCGCGATGCCTGGACGCACGAAATGGACTTGCGGCCGTGGTGCGAGAAATTCTGAAAGGGCATCATGAGCAAATCGGTTGATTTTTACTTTGATTTTGGCAGTCCGGCAGCTTACCTGGCGTGGACGCAGTTGCCCAAAATCTGCGCTGACAGCGGTGCAACGCTGAACTACAGGCCGATGCTGCTTGGCGGTGTGTTTCAGGCTACCGGCAACCGTGCGCCGATCTCTGTTCCACTCAAGGGCAGTTATCTGTTTGACGACCTCGGGCGCTTTGCCAGGCGTTATGGCGTGGCCTTCAGGAACAACCCGTTTTTTCCGGTCAACACCATCACGCTGATGCGCGCCGCCAGCGGCCTGCAAATGCGCGCCGACCCGCGCTTTGAGGGCTTTGTCAAGGCGATGTTCGAAGCGATGTGGGTCAACGCCAAAAACCTGGGCGATGCGGCCACGCTCGCCGGGGTGCTGACAGCGGCAGGCCTGAATGCTGATGAACTGCTGGCGCTGGCCGCCGAGCCCGCGGTAAAAGACCGGCTGCGCACCGAGACCGAGGCGGCCGTGGCGCGCGGCGTCTTTGGCGCGCCAACCATGTTTGTCGGCAACACCATGTACTGGGGCCAGGACCGGCTGGACTTTGTGCGCGAAGCGCTGAGCCCCTGAATGCTTGCCGCGTTTTCACTAAGGGCCCGTTCAGAAATAACTTGCACATTTGACTCGCCAGCTTCGGGCGCGCTGCGTTGTTGCGAATCGCTTGTGTGGCATAGCCACACGGCACGCTTCGCGCCTAGCATCGCATCCCGAATCCGACGGCCAAATGCACAACTCATTCCCGAACGGGCCCTAACCCCTGATTTTTTCAACTTCAAAGATTGTTTATGAGCCATTCATTCAAAGACATCCTGGTTCACACTGAAGACGGCGTGATGACCGTCACGCTCAATCGCGTGGACAAGAAAAACTCCATCACCTTCCTCATGTACGGGGCCATGGCCGACGCGCTGGAGTCGGCCAACCACGATGCGGCCGTGCGCGCGGTGGTGATCCAGGGCCACGAAAGCATTTTTTCGGCGGGCAACGACATTGGAGATTTTTTGAACCAGCCGCCAGCCACGCAGGATTCGCCGGTGTTTCGCTTTCTGCGCGGCATCAGCAGCTTTCCCAAGCCCCTCGTCGCCGCGGTGTGCGGACCGGCAGTCGGCATCGGCACCACCCTGCTGCTGCATTGCGACCTGGTCTATGCGGGCGATAACGCGGCGTTTTCCATGCCCTTTGTCAACCTCGGCCTGTGCCCGGAAGCCGCTTCGAGCTTTCTGGTGCCGCAGCTCATGGGCCACCGGCGCGCCGCCGAAGCGCTGCTGCTGGGTGAACCCTTCAGTGCGGAAACCGCTTTGGAGATCGGCCTGATCAACCGCATCGTTGCGCCGCTGCAAGCCAACGCGCTGGCCCGGCGGCAGGCCCTCAAGCTGGTGGCCAAACCGCTCACGTCGCTGTTGGAGACCAAGCGCCTCATGAAAAAGCACAACGCTGGCATGGTGGCCGAGCGCATGGCTGAAGAAGGCGCAAGCTTTGGCCGCATGCTGCAGGAGCCGGCGGCCCGCGAGGCGTTCACGGCATTCATGGCCAAGCGCAAACCCGATTTTTCCAGGCTTTAATATGAAAAACAGGGTTTTACCCACGTAGGCAGGGCTTGCGCAGCTATCAATGTAATAGTGTCTCAGGAGGCATCATGAATTCCCGATCGACTCTCAAGGGTAAAACCCTGTTCATCACCGGCGCCTCGCGTGGCATTGGTCTGGCCATTGCCACCCGCGCGGCGGCCGATGGCGCCAACATTGTCATCCTGGCAAAAACCACCGACCCCAACCCCAAGTTGCCGGGCACCATTTACAGCGCAGCGGAAGCCGTCAAAGCCGCTGGCGGCCAGGCGCTGCCGCTGGCCGTTGACATTCGCGACGAAGACGCGGTGCTGGCGGCAGTGGCCAGCGCCGTTGCCACTTTTGGCGGCATCGACATCCTGGTCAACAACGCCAGCGCCATCAGCCTCACCGACACCGAGCACACACCGATGAAGCGTTACGACCTGATGAACGGCATCAACGCGCGCGGCACCTACCTGTGCACCCAGGCCTGCCTGGCGGAGCTGAAAAAATCCGCGCAGGCCGGGCGCAACCCGCAGGTGCTCACGATGTCGCCGCCGCTGAGCATGAAGCCGCACTGGTTCGAGAACCACACCGCCTATACCATGGCCAAGTACGGCATGAGCATGTGCACGCTGGGCCACGCGGGCGAGTTCAGGAAGTACGGCATCGCCGTGAACAGCCTGTGGCCGCGCACCGCCATTGCCACCGCGGCGCTGCAGATGATTCCGGGCGTGGACTTGAAGCTGTGCCGCAAGCCGGGGATTCTTTCGGATGCGGCGTATTTCATCCTGACCAGCCCAAGCATGAACACCGGCAATTTTTATATCGACGACGAATTGCTCGCCGCCCATGGCGTGACCGACCTGGAACAATATTCGGTGACACCGGGCACGAACCATTTCGTTCCGGATTTCTTCGTGGATTGAGGCGCTGGCAAGCGGCCATGCTGCGCGCCTGACAGACTTTGACGGTGACACAGCCAAAGTAGAATCCGGCGCACCATGCCAAAAAAGTTTGAAACACCGGCAGCCAGGGAGGGCGAAGGCAAAAACGGCGTGCAGTCGCTGGAGATCGGCATGACGATCCTGCGCGCCATCAGCAGCGGGCACCGTTCGATGATGCTCAAGGACATTGCTGCGGCGGCTGACATGCCCGCATCCAAGGCGCACCGGTATATCGTCAGCCTGGTGCGCTCCGGTCTGGTGGAGCAGGACCCGATGACCTCGCGCTACGATCTGGGGCCTTTTGCCCTGAGCCTGGGGCTGGTGGCGGTGGATCGGCTCGACCGCGTCAAGCTGGGCCTGTCAGCCATTGCCGATTTGCGCGATGAGATCAACCAGACCACGGGGCTGTCGGTCTGGAGCGATGCCGGCCCGGTCATCATCCGCTCGGTACGGCCTTACCGCCCGATCACGGTCAACGTGGTGACCGGCTCGGCGCTGCAACTGCTGACATCCGCCAGTGGCCGAACCTTTGCCGCCTGGCTGCCCAGGTCAACCACCGATGTGCTGATCGGCCGCGAACGGGCAACGCTGGCATTGCCAGCCGAGCTGAGCACCGCCGCCGGCATCGATGCCATGCTGGCCCAGGTGCGTCAGGATGGTGTTTCCACGGTCACCGACTACCACCTGGTGCCCGGGGTCGCCGCCGCGGCGGCACCGGTGTTCAACCTCAAGCACGAAATCACCCTTTCCATGCTGGCCATTGGGGTTAAAGGCATGATTGATCTGTCGCTGGATGGACCGGTGGTGGCCGCTCTGAAACGCTCGGCACAGGCGCTTTCGCTACGCCTGGGGCACGCCGGCGTGCTTTGAGGCCGCTTTCGAACCCACCCCTTCAAGGCTGATTCTTACCCGCAAAATATGGTGTTTATCCATGCCCGGTATGGGTGAGCAGCTACATTTTGGATAGCTATCCTGGGCGAGTTGCCGGGTCTCCACTATTGCATTCTGGCTGAAACCGGCTCACGGCAGTAGCTGGAAAATCTCAAATAATGATTGACAGAATCAATTCCATATTTCAGAATTACAACCTTGATGCGATGTTGAGCAAGCTCAAGCGCTCGTTCAGCAGGAGTCAGGATATGTTCAAATGCCAAGCCTTATCGGAGCCGCCTGCGCGCTGACGGCGCTGGGCGTTGCCTTGACCTGCCAGGCCGGCAAGATCACCCGGATGGCTGCGGACAGAACTGATCGGCAATGAACGGGTGCGCGCCGCGTACCGGGGCGTGTAACCCAAACCAAGGAAAAACCATGACCAAAAATTTTGCTTCGGTCGCCGACCTGGCCGTCAAGAAAACCACTTTTGCGCAACTCTCCGCGCACTGCTGGGCCTATACCGCCGAAGGCGACCCGAACACCGGCGTGATTATTGGCGACGAGGCAGTGCTGATCTGCGACGCACTGGCCACGCCAGTCATGGCGCAAAGCCTGATTGCCGAGATCCGCAAGGTGTCTGACAAACCCATCAAGTACGTGGTGCTGTCGCACTACCACGCGGTGCGGGTGCTGGGCGCATCGGGTTACAAGGCTGCAGGCATGCAGGAAATCATCGCCAGCCAGGGCACTTACGAGATGATCGTGGAGCGTGGCGCGCAGGACATGCAGTCGGAGTACGAACGTTTTCCACGCCTGTTCGACGCCTTTGACTCGATCCCGGGACTGACCTGGCCGACGCTGGTGTTCAAGGACCAGATGACGCTGTGGATGGGCAAGCTTGAAGTGCGGATCATGCACGTCGGCCCCGGCCACACCAAGGGCGACACGATTGTCTGGGTTCCCGCTGAGAAGGTCCTGTTCTCTGGCGACCTGATCGAGGCCGATGCGGCCTGCTATACGGGCGATGCCCAGTTGGAGGAATGGCCGGCCACGCTGGATGCGCTGGTGGCGCTCAAGCCTGAAAAAATCGTTCCGGGTCGCGGTCCGGCGCTCGATACCCCGGAGCGGGTCAGGGATGGGCTGGCCTACACCCGTGATTTCGTCAGCACCCTGCTGGGTTCAGCCAGGGAGGCGGTGGCGCAAGGCATGAACCTCAAGCAAGCCATGGCGCACACCCGCAAGGCCATGGACCCCAAGTTTGGCCAGGTTTTCATTTACGAGCACTGCCTGCCGTTTGACGTCACCCGAGCCGTCGATGAAGCCAGCGGCATCAAACACCCGCGTATCTGGACCGCTGAGCGCGACAAGGAAATGTGGCACGGCCTGCAAGCGGCCGACTGATGCTCACGGCCAGCGCCGCCGCAGCCCCATAAATCCGGAGATAGATACCCCATGCTGAGCACCTACCAGTATCCGAAGTACGACTATTTGCGTCCCGCCGAGCAAAGCGGCACGGGCCATGGACGCTACCCTGTGGTGGTGGTGGGCGCCGGGCCGGTGGGCCTGGCCGCGGCGATCGACTTGGCGCAGTCCGGCGTGCCGGTGCTGCTGCTCGATGACGACGACACTGTTTCGATGGGTTCGCGCGGAGTCTGTTATGCCAAACGCGGGCTTGAAGTGCTTGACCGCATTGGCGTTGGCGATGCGTGCGTCGCCAAGGGCGTGAGCTGGAATGTGGGCCGCACTTTTTTCCGCGAGCAGGAGGTTTACAACTTCAACCTGTTGCCCCAGCCCGACCACAAGCGCCCCGGCATGATCAACCTGCAGCAGTATTACCTGGAGGAGTTCGAGGTCAGGCGCGCCAGGGAATTGCCCAACCTCGACCTGCGCTTCAGGAACAAGGTGGTGTCCGTCACCCCGCGCGGCGACGGGGCCACGCTGCAGGTGGAAACGCCCGATGGCATTTACACGCTGGAGACCGACTGGCTGGTGGTGGCCGACGGTGCTCGCAGCGGCATCCGCCGCATGATGAATCTGGAAATTGACGGCAAGGTTTTCATGGACCGCTTTCTGATTGCCGATGTGGTGATGAAGGCCGACTTCCCCCACGAGCGCTGGTTCTGGTTTGACCCACCTTTTCACCCGGGGCAATCGGTGCTGCTGCACCGCCAGGCCGACAACGTGTACCGCATTGACTTCCAGCTTGGCTGGCAAGCCGATCCGGAAGAAGAAAAGAAGCCCGAAAAGGTCATCCCCCGCATCAAGGCCATGCTTGGTGATGAGCGCGAGTTCGAGCTGGAATGGATCAGCGTGTACACCTTTCAGTGCCGGCGCATGAACGCATTCACCCACGGCCATGTACTGTTTGTGGG
>JAHFQQ010000115.1 GCA_023259235.1 Polaromonas sp.
AGGCAGGGGACGGCGCTCGGTGCAGAGCTGTACGATGAGCTGGCGGCCGACGGCCTCGACCAAGGCGTGGCTCTTGTTGCCGCGTGGAGCCACCCAGCCGCTGGACTCGGGCTGCGTGGTACCGCATGGGATGAATCGGCTCGCCTGGAGAGCTTCTTCGAGGGCCTCCAGTGGGGGCAGTATGAAGTCGCTGGCGATACGGAAAAAGGACGCGGATTTGAACATGGAGTTTCAGAGGGTTGGCTGGGTGGAAAAAAATGATGCCCCGGCGCGCAGGGCTGGCGCCCGGCTTCGAAAATTACGGGCGATGCCCGGTGCCTGGTGTGCAAATGGCAACTGCTCACATGGAGGCGATTGTGTCGTTCACCAGGTGATGTCGCCCACATGGACGCCAAAGCTGCCCTTGCGACGGTCGGAAAAATAGTGCTTCAGCGTTTCCCGCACGGTTCTGAAGGCGATCTCGTCCCATGGAATTTCAGACTCGGTGAACAGTCTGGCCTCCATGGTTTCGTGGCCGGGGTTGAATTCGGTGCCAAGAAGGCGGGCGCGGTAAAACAGGTGGACTTGCCCGACGCTCACCACATTCAGGATGGCAAAGAGTTCCTGCATTTCAAACCGGGCACCGGCTTCCTCGTCGGTTTCCCGGGCAGCGCCTTGCGAGGTGGTTTCGCCCATCTCCATGAAGCCAGCCGGCAGCGTCCATTTGCCCCGGCGGGGTTCGATATTGCGCTTGCACAGCAGGACCTGTGCGCCACCTTCGCCCCAGACCGGCACCGTGCCCACGACATTGACCGGATTTTCATAGTGCACGGTGTGGCAGCTCGGGCAAATGGCCCGTTCTCTCGTGTCGCCGTCATCGGGCAGGCGATAGGCCACGGCGGTGCCGCAAACGCGGCAGTGTTTCAGGGGAGGGCGATGCATTAAATAAGTGTAGCCATTTTGTGCGCAGCCGATCATGGGTCAGTACCAGGATCAGCCCAACAATGCTATTCAAAAGATAGCTGATTGCGCCCGTATCTATTGGGCTGAGCCCATAAAACACTTAAGAATTCGGGATTGCGCTTATCAGAGGATCAGGCCGTGGCGGTTCCGGCATGTTTTCCGGGCAGGCTGCCGCAACGCTTGGCCGGGCCGAAACCAGCCGATTTCGAAGACTGCCACATCAGATGATCCGGATGGTCAGTGTGCCGAGGCCTGTCACGCCGCCGACCAGCGTGTCACCTGCCACCACTGCCGCCACGCCTTCGGGGGTGCCTGTGTAAATCAGGTCGCCGGGCTTCAGTTCCCAGGCGGCCGACAGATGTTCGATGGTTTCGTCAATGTTCCAGATCAGTTTGGACAGGTTGCTGCGCTGGCGGTCCCGTCCGCCCACCTGCAAGTAGATCTCGGCTTTGGTGATATCGCCAGCCAGGGCCGCGGGCGTGATGGGTCCGATGGGCGCGGAATGATCAAAGGCCTTGCCGATGCACCATGGCCGGCCCTGCTTTTTCATCTCGTTTTGCAAGTCGCGGCGCGTCATGTCCAGGCCCACGGCATAGCCGTAGATGTGCTTGTGGGCGTTAGCGGCCAGGATGTCTTTTCCTGCTGTGCCAATCGCGACAACCAGTTCGATTTCGTGGTGCAGGTTTTTGGTCAGGCTTGGGTAGGGCATGCTGCCGATGCTGCCAGGCTCTACGGCGACGATGGCATCAGCGGGCTTCATGAAGAAGAATGGTGGTTCACGGCCGGTGAAGCCCATTTCCCTGGCGTGATCTTCATAATTGCGGCCCACGCAGTAAATATGGCGAACCGGAAAGCGCTCCGTGGTGCCCACAACAGGCACCGATACCGTAGCGGGTGGTGCAAATACAAAACTCATGACGCTCTTTCCTTTTTTGGGTGTGTCCCATGTATGGGGACAGTGTGCCAGGACGGAATCACCAAATGATTGACTGGCCCAATGCGGGAGATCGCAGTGCAGCGCACCGCTCAGGCTGATTTTGCCAGCAGTTCGAAATGTTCGACGCTTGGTGGACCCGCAAAATACGGTCCGACAATCGCTCGCCACTCGGCAAAGGATGCCGACTGGCGGAAATCAACGGTGTGGTTTTCCAGGGTTTCCCAGAAGACCTGCAGGATATAGCGCTCAGGGTTTTCAATGCCCTTGTTGATCTTGTAGCCCTGAAATCCCCTGGCGCTGGAAATCACGGTCCGGATGCCGCGCTGAATGGCCTCGTCAAAAGCAGCCTGCTGACCGGGATGAATGCGGATATCGGCAAGTTCGAGAATCATGAAGCTTCCTGTTTTGGTTTTGAATCGTTCACCAGCCCCAACTCTACTGCCAAACCCGATCGCCCAGGCGCTGCTGGCTGGCCGCCGCAAAACCATGATAAAACTCTCCAGGGGTGCGGCGACTGAATGCCGACTGAAGGGGATTGGCGCCAGCATCAGGCAACAGCAAGTGAAAAGAAATGCAATTTCAGTTTATGCTTTCGCCATGAAGCTCCACAACTATTTCCGCTCTTCAGCCTCGTTTCGCGTGCGAATCGCGCTTGAACTCAAGGCGCTGAGTTACGAATACTTGGCCATTAATCTTGTCCGGGGGGATCACGGTAAGCTACCTTATTCTGCACTGTCGGCTGATGGCTTGGTGCCGCTGCTGGAGGTGGACGGTAAAAAGCTGTCGCAATCGATGGCCATCATTGAATACCTTGACGAAAAATACCCCGCGCCGGCGTTGCTGCCTGGTGATGCCGTGGGCCGCGCCGAAGTTCGCGCGCTGGCCCAGTCGATCGCCTGCGAGATTCACCCGATCAACAACCTGCGCGTGCTCAAGTACCTGGTGCACGAACTCAAGGTGGACGAAGAAGCCAAGAACGCCTGGTACCGCCACTGGTGCCGCACGGGGCTGGACGCTTTCGAGCGGCAGCTCAACCAGTTGCCTGTCTCGATCTACTGTTATGGCAACACGCCAACGCTGGCTGACTGCTGCCTGGTGCCGCAGATATTCAACTGCCAGCGCTTTGAGGTGAACGTTGACGCCCTGCCGCGCACCATGGCGGTCTTTGCTGCATGCATGGCGCTGCCCGCGTTCCAGAAGGCGCAGCCGTCGGCCTGTCCTGACTATGTCGCCTGAAAATGCGGCCAACCCCTGGCACCCAGATTGGCTGATTCCCGACTGGCCCGCGCCAGAAGGCGTTCGGGCGGTGTTTACCAGCCGCGCGGGCGGGGTTTCACAGGCGCCGTACGAGAGCATGAACCTGGGCGATCACGTCGGTGACCGGACTGCTTGCGTCGCCGAAAACCGCGCCCTGCTGCAGCGGGCCACCGGCGCCCGTTCCGTGTTCCTGAAGCAGGTGCATGGCAGCGATGTGCTGACGCTTGACAACAAAACACCGGATGGCCAGGTTGCCGACGCCTGCGTCACGGTGCAGCGCAAACTGGCCTGCACCATCATGGTGGCTGATTGCCTGCCCGTGCTGCTCACGACCGGCAGCGGCGGTGTGATCGCCGCGGCGCACGCTGGCTGGCGCGGCTTGGCAAGTGTGGACGGAAACGACGTTCTTGCCTCTGTTTATAAGTCTTTTCGTGCTCTATCCCATATGGAATATAAGCGCTGCGCTATTGAAACAATAGCATGGCTGGGGCCTTGCATCGGCCCAACGGCTTTTGAGGTGGGGGCGGAAGTGAAGGCCGCGTTTGAAGCGGTGCAGCCAGGATCGAGCCGTTTGCTTGTTGAAAAGGCAGGTGGCAAGTACCTCGCAAATCTGCCTGCACTGGCCCGCTTGCACCTGCAGGCTCTGGGCATCACGCGGATTTATGGCAACGATGGCACGCCGCCCTGGTGCACCGTGTGCAACGCTTCAAGGTTCTTTTCGCACCGGCGCGATGCTGCCATCAGTGGCAACGGCTTCAACACCACCGGGCGCATGGCTGCCTGCATCTGGCTCGACTGATGCAGCGCTGCCCTGGCTGATTGCCGCATGCGCTGCGCGCGTCTCGGCCTCGCGCCTTTTGATCGTTCTGCCGCGCGCAGGCGCGCCCATCAGGTAAACCACCAATAGCACCGGCGCCAGCCCATAAAGTACAAAGGTGACCAAGGCACCCAACAGCGTTCCGTTGCTGTGGTTGGCTTCGGCAACACTCATCATGAGCACAACATAGATCCAGGCGATGACAATCAAATACATAAAACCCTGAGCTCCGTCAGGAAAGCGGAAGCAAATCCTACGATACTACGGGTGAACCTGAAAATGGCATCATGATTCGACACGATCGGGGAGCAGAGATGAATTCTGACGCAAGCCGGGGCCATGCGGCGAAGCAACTGCAGGAGACCGTGGGCGCAGGCTGGCAGCAGGCCATGGATGCAATGGCCACTGCAGGCCTGGCAGCGGGTTTTCCCGCGCTGCAAGTGCCACAGTTCAATTTGCCCCCATTTCCCCAGGCACTTCCGGCGGTCCGGTTCGATCCGGCCAGGCTGCAGGCACTGCAGCAGCGCTACCTCGAAGACGCGGCCGAGCTGTGGAATCAATGCCTGCGGAGCAGCAATGACGCGCCATTGGCAGCCGACCGGCGGTTTTCCGCCGAGGCCTGGCAGGTCAATCCGGTTTCAAAATTCTCGGCCGCTGCCTACATGCTCAATGCGCGCACCCTGATGAGCCTGGCCGAGGCGGTGCAGGGCGACGCCAAGACCAAAGCCCGGGTGCGCTTCGCGGTCGAGCAGTGGATGGCGGCAACCGCCCCCAGCAATTTTATGGCCCTGAACGCCGAAGCCCAGCAAAAGGCCATCAGCAGCCAGGGCGAGAGCATTGCGCAAGGCCTTGCCAACATGCTCCATGACATGAAGCTGGGTCATGTCTCGATGACCGACGAGAGCATCTTCGAGGTGGGAAAAAATGTTGCCACCACTGAAGGCGCGGTGGTGTTTGAAAACGAATTCTTCCAGTTGCTCGAATACAAGCCGCTTACCGCCAAGGTTCATGAAAGGCCTTTTCTCCTGATTCCGCCTTGCATCAACAAGTTCTACATCCTTGATCTGCAACCCGACAATTCGCTGATTCGCTACGCCGTGGCGCAGGGCCATCGAACCTTCGTGGTGAGTTGGCGCAACCCCGACGAATCAATGGCGGGCAAGACCTGGGACGACTACATCGAGCACGCCGCCATCAAGGCGATTGAAGTGGTGCAGGAAATCACCGGCGCCAAGACCATCAACGCCCTGGGCTTTTGCGTGGGTGGCACCATTTTGGGCACGGCGCTCGCGGTGCTGGCCGCGCGTGGCAAAAAGCCGGTGGCCAGCGCCACCTTCCTGACATCGCTGCTCGACTTCACCGATACCGGCATCCTGGACATCTTCATCGATGAAACTTCCGTCAGGTACCGCGAGACTGAAATGGGGAAGGGCGGGTTGCTCAAGGGGCAGGAGCTCGCCTCGACCTTCAGTTTCCTGCGCCCCAACGATCTGGTCTGGAACTACGTGGTGGGCAATTACCTGAAAGGTGAAACGCCGCCGCCCTTCGACCTGCTCTACTGGAACAGTGATTCCACCAACTTGCCCGGCCCGTTTTACGCCTGGTACCTGCGCAACACCTATCTGGAAAACAATCTCGTCAAGCCCCGCCATACCGTGGTGTGTGACCAGAAGGTGGATTTCGGCCTGGCCGACATGCCGGCGTATATCTATGGCTCGCGTGAAGACCATATTGTGCCGATCGGCGGCGCCTATGCCTCGACCCGGGTTCTCCCGGGCAAGAAGCGTTTTGTCATGGGCGCGTCGGGCCATATTGCCGGAGTGATCAATCCACCCGCCAAAAACAAACGCAGCTACTGGACCCGCGACAAACTGCCGCAAGGCAAATTTCCGGAGGCGCATGCCGACTGGTTCAAGGGGGCAACCGAGCATGCTGGCAGCTGGTGGCCGGATTGGGCTGACTGGCTCAAGGGATATGCCGGCAAGCAAGTTACCGCACCCAAGGGTTATGGCAACAAAAAATACCGGGCGATCGAGCCCGCGCCTGGCCGCTACGTCAAGGTCAAGGCCTGAAGCGCAGCAAGATTTTCAGCACGATTCATAGCAAGGAAAGACATCATGGAAGACATCGTTATCGTTTCAGCCGCCCGCACCGCCGTCGGCAAATTTGGCGGCGCGCTTGCCAAAACAGCCGCGGCCGAGTTGGGCGCCATCGCAATCCGCGAAGCCCTTGTTCGCGCCAAGGTAGATCCCGCGCAGGTGGGTGAAGTCATCATGGGTCAGGTGCTGGCCGCTGGCGTGGGCCAGAATCCGGCCCGTCAGGCACTGGTCAAGGCCGGCATTGCGCTGGAAGTCCCCGCCCTGACCATCAATGCCGTCTGCGGTTCGGGTTTGAAGGCCGTCATGCTGGCGGCCCAGGCTGTGGCCTATGGCGACAGCGAGATCGTGGTCGCGGGCGGCCAGGAAAACATGAGCGCCGCTCCCCACGTGCTGCCGGGTTCGCGCGACGGCCAGCGCATGGGCGACTGGAAGTTGGTGGACACCATGATCGTCGATGGCCTGTGGGACGTGTACAACCAGTATCACATGGGCATCACGGCTGAAAACGTGGCAAAAAAATATGGCATTACACGTGAAATGCAGGATGCCATGGCGCTGTCCAGCCAGCACAAGGCCGCTGCCGCGCAAGACGCCGGCAAGTTCAAGGACGAGATCGTGGGCGTTTCGCTGGCGCAGAAAAAGGGCGACCCCATCATTTTCAACGTTGACGAATTCCTGAATCGAAAAACCAGCGCCGAAGCCCTGGCCGGCTTGCGCCCAGCCTTCGACAAGACCGGTTCGGTGACCGCCGGCAATGCCTCCGGCATCAACGACGGTGCCGCCGCCGTGGTGGTCATGACCGCCAGAAAGGCCGCTGCCCTGGGCCTCAAGCCGCTGGCCCGGATTGCCGGCTTTGGCATGGTCGGGCTTGATCCCGCCATCATGGGCATGGGCCCGGTGGCTGCCTCGCGCAAAGCCCTCAAGCGCGCTGGCTGGAGCGTGGCCGATGTGGACCTGTTCGAACTCAATGAGGCATTCTGCGCGCAGGCCTGCGCCGTCAACAAGGAACTTGGCGCGGACCCTGCCAGAGTCAACGTCAACGGCGGAGCCACCGCGCTTGGCCATCCCATTGGTGCTTCCGGCTGCCGTATCCTGGTGACGCTGCTGCATGAAATGCAGCGCCGCGATGCCAAAAAAGGCCTTGCTTCCCTGTGCATCGGCGGCGGCATGGGGGCGGCCCTTGTGATCGAGCGCTGATTTTCGGAAAATCTGTATAGAAAAAGCAGGTCTGACCTACACAGAATGGGTGCAGGCTGCTATTTTATAGATAGCAAAATGGTTTCGCTGGTTTCAACACAATCAAGGAGATGGCAATGACCAAGAAAGTAGCGTACGTCACCGGGGGCATGGGCGGGATTGGCACTGCCATTTGCCAGCGGCTGGCCACGGATGGCTACACCGTAATTGCGGGCTGTGGCCCCACGCGGGACTTCACCAAGTGGATTGGTGAGCAAAAGACGCTGGGCTACACCTTTTACGCCTCGGTTGGCAACGTTGGTGACTGGGACTCCACGGTGGCGGCCTTTGACAAGGTGAAGGCCGAGCACGGCGCCGTCAGCGTGCTGGTGAATAACGCCGGCATCACGCGCGACGGCCAGTTCCGCAAAATGAGCAAAGCCGACTGGGACGGCGTGATATCGACCAACCTCAACAGCATGTTCAATGTGACCAAGCAGGTGATAGAAGGCATGATCGAGGCGGGTTTTGGCCGCATCATCAATATCTCGTCGGTGAACGGCCAAAAGGGTCAGTTCGGCCAGGTCAACTACTCCACCGCCAAGGCCGGCCTGCATGGCTTTACCATGGCGTTGGCACAGGAAGTCGCCAGCAAAGGCGTCACCGTCAACACTGTGAGCCCGGGCTATATCGGCACCGACATGGTCAAGGCGATACGTCCCGATGTGCTGGAAAAAATCGTGGCCACGGTGCCTGTCAGGCGCCTCGGCGAACCAAGCGAAATTGCCTCGATCATTTCATGGATTGCCTCGGAAGAGGGCGGTTATTCCACCGGTGCTGACTTCTCGGTCAATGGCGGTTTGCATATGGGCTGAGAAGGTAAGGAAGGGGGCGGTTCAGGGCACTCTGGCCGTTTCCCCCGCGCTGGCCTGCCAGCCGCCGCCGAGCGACTGGATCAGCGCCACTGCGGTCGTTTGGCGGTCTGCCATGGCCTGTACCAGCGCACGGCGTGCGCTTAGCGCGGTGGCTTGCGCAGTGATGACCTCGGTGTAGCTGACCTGGCCGCTGCGGTAGCGGTTGAGCACCTGCTGTTCGACCTGGTCGGCCGCCTGCGAGGCCTGGCGCAACAGGTCTTGCTGGGTCAGCAGTACGCGCGTGGCGGCCAGCTGGGCTTCGACATTCTGGAAGGCCGTCAGCACGGTTTGCCGGTACTGCGCCACGGTTTGCGCATAGGCGGCTTCGCTGCCTTCGACTTTGGCGCCAGTGGCGCCGGCGTTGAACAATAGCTGCGTGGCCGACAGACCGATCGCCCAGACGCTGCTGGCTGCGCTGAACAGGTCGGCGACCTGGCTGGCGCCGAAACCATAGGACGCGCTCAGCGGAAGGTTGGGGTAATAGGCGCTCTTGGCAATGCCGATCTGCTCATTGGCGGCGGCCATGCGGCGCTCGGCTGCGGCAATGTCGGGGCGGCGCTGCAGCAGTGTGGACGGCAAACCGACCGGCACCTCGGGCACGGTGGGCTGCCAGGCCGCCGGCGCCAGCGAGAAGTTGCCGGGCGCCTCGCCCACCAGCACGGCGATGGCGTGTTCGAGTTGCGCGCGCTGGCTCATCAGCCCGGCAGCGGTTGACTGCGTGCTGGCCAGTTGGGTCTGCGCCTGCAGCACGTCGGTTTTGGCCGAAATTCCCGCGTTGTAACTGTTTTGCGTGATTTGCAGTGCGCGCTTGTAGGCGGCGATGGTTTCGTCCAGCAGGACTTTCTGGGTATCGGTTTGCCGCAGCGACAGGTAATTGACCGCCAATTCGCCCTGGGCTGACAGTGTGGCGCTGGCCAGATCGGCCGCGCTGGCCTGTGCGCTGGCCGACGCGCTGTCAATGGTGCGGCCCAGCCGGCCCCAGACGTCGGGCTCCCAGTTGGCGCCCATGCCTACCTGAAAGTTGTTGCTGACGTGGCCTGTGCCGCTGCCCCGGCTGGCGCCACCATTGAGCGTGACCGAGGGGAACAGCGAGGCCCGCTGCTGGCGCACCAGCGCGCGCGCCTGCGCATAAGACGCCACAGCGGCGGCAACGTTCTGGTTCGACACCTGGATGCGTGCCGCCAGTTGATCCAGCACCGGATCGCCAAAGAGCTGCCACCACGGGCCGCGCTCCAGCGCATCGGCCGGCGCGGCGGGCACCCAGCCCTCGGCCTCCTTGAAGTGGTTGACATCCGGCACGGTCGGGCGCTGATAGGTGGGGCCGACGGCGCAGCCGTTGATCGACAGCGCCAGCACGACTGCGGTGAAAATCGGGCTGCGCGAGGAATGAAAGATCTTCTTCAGGTGCATGAAATACCTCATTGCAATTGCAGTGGCGCTGCGGGCAGATCATCGAATGGTTCATGGAGATGGCGGCTCAGATGACGTTCTGACGGTCTGCTGCGACGCAGCTTGTCAAGCAGCACGTACACCACCGGCGTGGTCAGCAGCGTCAGTACCTGGCTGGCGAGCAGACCGCCAATGATGGTGATGCCCAGCGGGCGACGCAGTTCGGCGCCTTCGCCAAAGCCGATGGCCAGCGGCAACGCGCCCAAAATAGCCGCGAGCGTAGTCATGAGGATGGGACGAAAACGCAGCAGGCAGGCTTCGCGCACGGCTACCACCGCAGAAAGGCCGCGCGCACGTTCGGCATCGAGGGCAAAGTCGATGATCAAAATGGCGTTTTTCTTGACGATGCCAATCAGCAAAAAGATGCCGATCAGCGCAATGATGGAAAAGTCCATCTTGAACAGCAGCAGCGCCAGCACGGCGCCCACGCCGGCCGAGGGCAGGGTTGAGAGCACGGTCAGCGGATGGATCAGGCTTTCATACAGAATGCCCAGCAAGATGTAGATCACCACCAGCGCAGCCAAAATGAGCATGGGCTGCTCGCTCTGCGACTGCTGCGCGCTGAGTGCCGTGCCGGCGAAGCTGCCGCGTACATTGTTGGGCAGGCCGATGGCTGCCTCGGCGTGCTTGATCGCGGCCTGTGCATCGCTGAGCGTGCTGCCATCGGCCAGGTTATAAGACACGGTGGTCGAGAGCTCGCCTTGGTCGTGGCTGACGGATGCAGCAGCCGAGTTTTCACTGAAGCTGG
>JAHFQQ010000337.1 GCA_023259235.1 Polaromonas sp.
TCGGTGGCCCCCACGCTTGTTGCTGCGTGTACTGCGCTGCCCCCCGAGGGGGCTGAGCTTGCTTGGGGCGGCCCGGCGCTGCGCTCGGTAGCCCCCACGCTTGTCGCTTCGCGTACTGCGCTGCCCCCCGAGGGGGCTGAGCTTGCTTGGGGCGGCCCGGCGCGGCGCTCGACGGCCCCCACGCTTGTCGCTGCGCGCACTGCGTTGCCCCTCCCGAATGGCTGGCCTTGTTTGGGGTGGCCCGGTGGCGCTGCGTTCACCAATGTAGGATGATGATTTCTGTCGCTTTTCATTTCAGCTCCCCGGAGGCCCCATGCTCAAGCTCTACATTGGCAACAAAAACTACTCATCCTGGTCCATGCGGCCATGGGTATTGCTCAAGCAGGCCGGCATTCCCTTTGAAGAAGTCAAGGTGCGTTTTGATTCGTTTGACGCCAGCTCCAGCTTCAAGGCGCAAATCAGCCGCGTCAACCCGGCGGGCAAGGTGCCGGTTCTCGACGACGACGGCTTTGCGGTGTGGGACACGCTGGCCATTGCCGAATACGTGGCCGAGCGCTTCCCCGACAAACAGCTCTGGCCGCAAGGCGTGCAGGCGCGTGCCCGGGCGCGCAGCGTTTGCGCCGAAATGCACAGCGGCTTTGCTGCGCTTCGATCGGCCTGCCCGATGAATATTGAAGCCGACCTGGCTCAGGCCGGCCAGTTGATCTGGCGCGACAAGCCCGCAGTGCGCAGCGATGTGGCGAGGCTGGTCAGCATGTGGTGCGAACTGCTGGTGGAATACAAAGGCCCGCTGCTCCTTGGCAATTTCAGCATTGCCGATGCGTTTTTTGCGCCAGTGTGCATGCGCCTGAAAAACTATGGCTTGCCGGTACCGGCCGATATCAGCGCCTACATCCAGCGCCTGTGCGCCCTGCCAGGCGTCAAGGCCTGGATCGACGACGCACTGGCGGAACACGACTTCCGCGAGTTTGAGGAAATCTACCGCCTCAAGCCGTGAGGCGCCGCCGCGGGTTGCCGACGGCTTGACCCGCTAAACTGCCCGCATGCAGATTTACATGGTTGGTGGTGCGGTGCGCGATGCCTTGCTGGGCCTGCCGGTGCAAGACCACGACTGGGTGGTGGTGGGCGCCACCCCTGAAGAATTGATCGCACTGGGGTTTTTGCCGGTGGGCAGGGATTTTCCGGTGTTCCTGCATCCACACACCCGGGAAGAGTACGCGCTGGCGCGCACCGAGCGCAACACCGCACGCGGCTACCGCGGCTTCGAGGTCTATGCGGCGCCCGATGTGACCCTGGCGCAGGATCTGGCGCGACGCGATTTGACTATTAATTCAATAGCAGCTCCTGCCCGCCCTGAAAGCGCCAAAGACACATTTGAACCTGATTTTGAGGCCTTGATCGATCCCTACGGCGGGCAGCGGGACCTGCAGCACAAAGTTCTGCGCCACGTCACCGAAGCTTTTCGCGAAGACCCGGTTCGCGTCCTGCGGCTGGCCCGTTTTGCAGCGCGGTTTACCGATTTCTCGGTCGCACCCGAAACGCTGGCGATCATGCGTGACATGGTCGCGCATGGCGAAGTCGATGCGCTGGTGCCCGAGCGCGTCTGGCAAGAGCTGGCGCGCGGCCTGATGGAGCGCCAACCCTCGCGCATGCTGCAAGTGCTGCGCGAATGCGGCGCACTGCAAAAACTGTTGCCTGAAGTCGCCAGGCTCTGGGGCGTGCCCCAGCGCGCCGAATACCACCCCGAGGTGGACAGCGGCCTGCACTTGCTGATGGTGCTGGACATTGCGGCGCGGCTCGAGGCCCCCCTGCCCGTCCGTTTTGCCTGTCTGTGCCACGACCTGGGCAAGGGCACTACCCCCGCCGCCACCCTGCCCCGGCATATCGGCCATGAGGAGCGCAGCGCTCGTTTGCTCAAGGGCATCTGCGAGCGTCTTCGCGTGCCGGTCGAATGCCGCGAAATCGCCGACGTGGTGGCGCGTGAGCATGGCAATATTCACCGCAGCAGTGACCTCGGCGCTGCTGCCGTGGTGCGACTGCTGGAACGCTGCGACGCATTTCGCAAGCCGCAGCGCTTCGCCGACATTTTGCTGGCCTGTGAGTGCGATGCGCGCGGCCGCCTCGGATTTGAGGATTCACCCTACCCCCAGCGTCCACGGCTTTTGCAGGCGCTGGCAGCTGCCCAGTCGGTGGCGACCCACCTGGTGGCCGCAGATGCGCAAGCCGCCGGACAAGGCGGAAAGCAGATCGGCGAGCGGATTCACCAGGCGCGGGTGATGGCCGTAAGCCAGAGCCCCGGTTTCGCCAGCGGCCCGGTATCTCGTCCTGCAAATCAGGAAACGATGTAGGCCGCCGCCGCCGTCGACATGAGTTTGCCATCGGCGCCCAGGAACTCCATGCGCGTGCTCGCCACGCGCGAGCCCAGGCGCAGCACTTCGGCCCGCAATTCAAAGTGGTCGCTGATTCCCGGGCGCAAATAGTCCACCCGCAGGTCAATCGTGCCAAGCCTGGAAAAGCGCTGCAGCCGCTGTTCGGGGGTTTCGTTCATGTGCCGCGCACCAATGGCGGCCAGCACCGCCAGCCCGCCCATGGCATCCAGGGCGGCACTGATGACGCCGCCGTGGAGGCGGTTGTAGGCGGGGTGGCCAATCAGCTCGTGCCGCATGTTGATGCGCCCCGTGACCCGTTCCGGCTTGAGAGATGTGATCTTCAGACCGAGAATCTGGTTGAAAACAATTTTTTCTTCAAAGATTTTTTTCAGCCCGACAACGAATTCGTCTTCGAATTCAGGGATTGGAATTATTTTCGGATGTGGGGTCGAAGCTTGGGTCATGACTGTGATTGTCGCGCCAGCGGCGGTGTCTGCACAAAAAGCGCCATGGCGGCATCGGTCAGATCATCCAGAGA
>JAHFQQ010000375.1 GCA_023259235.1 Polaromonas sp.
CAGGGGGTACGGGAACTTCCGGACAATACGCACCGTGGTATTTCTGATCGCCGGCAAGCTCAATTTCGGGACGTTGAACCCGCATTTGCCCGGTCAACCCACTTGAAATTCAACAGAGCCGAAGAAGGGTCGCGCCGCTACCATGACGCATGACTACAAACGCAACGGCACCACCACGCTGTTTGCCGCGCTCAACGTGCTCGACGGCTCGGTGATCTCCCAGTGTCAGTCGCGCCATCGTCACACCGAGTGGCTGAAGTTCTTGAAACAGATCGACCGTGAGACGCCCAAGGACAAAGACCTGCATCTGATCTGCGATAACTACGCAACTCACAAACACCCCGCCGTGCTCAAGTGGATGGCCAGGCATCCGCGCATCCAGTTACACTTCACGCCGACCTCGGCGTCGTGGCTGAACATGGTGGAGCGCTTCTTCCGCGATATCAGTGAAAACCAGTTGCGCCGCGGTGTCTTTGCCAATGTGCCGGATTTGATCGCCGCCATTGACAGCTACATCGCCAAACACAACCAAAAACCCAAGCCCTTCATCTGGACCGCCAAGGCCAATGACATCTTGCAGAAGGTCATGCGAGCTAATCGACAGTTAAGTGCCAAACAGAATGCAACACTCCACTAGGCTAATCCCCCTCCCGGACTAGGGAGGGGTCACTGTAAATATTTTCCAAGCGGCTGCAATAGACGGGTTTATTAGCCCTGTTTTTTGGATTTTTTCTCAGCTCTTTTTTCCTTGAGGGATTTGGCCGGCTTTTTCTTGGCTTCTTTTTTCGCGTCTTGACCCTTGCTCATGATCTCGGCTCCTTGTGGTTGAGGTTGGGTGATGACCCAGCCTACAAAGTACACCGTTTTGGCGGTGCTTGTCAGCCGGTTTTTAGCGTAAAGCGCGGCGGATGATCGGCCGAAACAGGCCCCGGCCGCGGACAATTTAACGGTGATCATTGCCGGCCCGGCGGTCCGGCTCCGTATTTTGCGAGGCCAGGTCCGCTTCGAATAGGCTCTGCAATTCCTCCGCCGCGCCTTTCACGCTTTGAATCAATTGCGTCTCGTCGTAATGGAAAGCATGTTGTTTGAGCAAAGTCGCCTCGTCGTGGCTACGGAATTTTTCGATGGACTCGACGACCTCATTTTGCGGCAGACCCAAACCGCAGAGCACCTGCTCGGCGAGGCGCAGGCTGGAGAAGTAGGTTTCGCGTACGAAGACCTTCACTCCCAGGTCTATCAACATATGGGCATGGTGGCGATTACGCGCCCGCGCATAAATCTCCAGCTTTGGGTAGTGGGTCTTCACCAGCTCGGCGATTTTGATCGAGGCTTGCACGTCGTCCACCGCCAGCACGAAAATTTTCGCCTGTTCGATGCGGGCGGCGCGCAACAGATCAATGCGGCTGGCGTCACCGTAATAGAGCTTGCCGCCGAATTTACGTACGAAATCGACTTGGGTCTGGCTGATTTCCAAGGCGGTGAAGGACACATGTTTGAGCCGTAGCAAGCGGCCGATGATTTGCCCGACCCGCCCGAAGCCGGCGATGATCACCGGATTGGCCGGCTCGTCGATGCGGTCGAACACCGGTTCTTGCGGTTCATCGAGCCACAGTTTCAACCATCTTTCATTGATCTGGAACAACAACGGAGTGACGGCCATGCTCAGGCTCACCACCAGGATCAGCATGTCGGTCAACGCGGGGGCGAGGAGATGATAGACGGTGGCCGCGCTGAACAGCACGAAGGCGAACTCCCCTCCCTGCGACAGCACGAAAGCCAGAGTGCGCCCATGCGGTGTCGGTAACTTGAAGATCCAGCCCAGTCCATAGAGCACGCTGAATTTCACGATCAGCAGGCTCGCGACCAGGCCCAGCACCGTCCACGGCGCCGATCCCAGCAGGCCGATGTTGACCGACATGCCGACGGCGATGAAGAACAAGCCGAGCAGCAGGCCCTTGAACGGTTCGATATTGGCCTCGATTTCATGGCGGTATTCGGAGTCGGCCAATAATACGCCGGCGAGGAAAGCGCCCAACGCCATCGACAGGCCGGCCATGTCCATCAGTAGGGTGGCGACGATGACCAGCATAAGACTGGTCGCCGAAAAAATTTCATGACTGCCGGTGGCCGCCACCCAGCGGAATACCGGACGTAAGAAATAACGTCCGCCGACTACCAGCACGGTGATGGCCGTCACGCCGGTGAATACGTTGCGGAGGATGCCGGTACCGGCGGGACCGGTCTCGTTCACGCCCAGTAAGGGCAGCAAAGCCAGCAGCGGGATGACCGCCAGATCCTGAAACAGTAGGATCGCGAAGGCCGAGCGGCCGTGTAAGGTGTTGAGTTGTTTTTTCTCGGCCAGCAGCTGCAGCACGAAGGCGGTCGACGACAGGGACAGGCCGAGGCCGACGATGCCGGCGCTGGCGAGCGGCAGGCCCAAAGCCAGGCCGAGCAAAGTGAGCGCCAGGCCGGTGAGCAACACTTGCGCCAAGCCCATGCCGAAGATGGAGCGGCGCAGCACCCACAAGCGGGAGGGTTGCAGTTCCAGACCGATGACAAACAACAGCAAGACCACGCCCAATTCAGCGAAGTGCAGAATATTGTCGACCTTGGTGATCAGGCCCAAGCACCATGGGCCGATGATCACGCCCGCCACCAAGTAACCCAGCACCGAACCGAAGCCGAACTTATTGAACAAGGTCACCGCAATGATCGCAGCCCCGAGCAGAATGGCGGCTTCTTGCAGGAAATCCATGGCACTGCCCTTTGGCGGATATTGGCTTGAGGAACCTCTTACATGGACACCGCCCGTTTGCCAAGTGAAAAGCGATGCCGAAAAGAATCGATTGCAGTCTTACATCCGGCCTGTTCGTGGAGAGTAGTCTCCTGGCCTCCATGATAT
>JAHFQQ010000116.1 GCA_023259235.1 Polaromonas sp.
GACGATGCGTTCCGTCTCGAGCATCTCACCGTCCGGCCCGGCCTTGCGCTCCTTGAACACGGCCACCAGCGCCATTTCGCGGTCGTAGTCGATCAGCGTGAAACGCGCCAGCATGGATGGCGGCAGAGCAACAAGAGACGATACAAAGCGGAAATAGCGGCTCTCGGGCGAGAGGTGTTGCACCAGGTCCTCCAGCATGTGCGCGTCGGTGGGGTGGATCGGGCGCACGACGTACTCGCCGCCACCGCTCAGCGGCCAGACCTGCTCATAGCGGGCTGGATACGGCAGGATGGCCAGGTGGTTGTAGTTCTTTTCGTGGCCAGCGGCCGCTTGCGGCGCGTGGTCGATGACGATGCGTGCATCTACCGCGACGGCTCCCGACTCGTCAACGATGATCGGATTGATGTCCATCTCGCGCAGTTGGGGCAGCTCGCACACCATTTCCGAAACCCGCAGCAGCACCTGCTCCAGCGCGTCCATGTCGACTGCAGTGGCACCGCGCCATTCACCCAGCGTCTCCGCGACGCGTGCGCGCTCGATCAGGCGGCGCGCCAGGAACCGGTTCAGCGGCGGCAACTCCATGGCGCGATCGTCAATCAGCTCGATCATGGTGCCGCCGGCACCGAACGTAATCACCGGGCCAAACGGATCGTCGGTAACCAGGCCGATGCAGATTTCGCGGCCGCGCCGGTCGCGCGCCATGTTCTGGACGGTCACGCCGCTGATGCGCGCGTTGGGCATGAGGCGCGTGACACGCTGCATCATGTCGGTGAAAGTATCCCGCGCGCCAGTGCCGTTCATGACGTTGAGCGCCACCCCCTGCACATCCGATTTGTGGTTGATGTCCGGCGAATCGATCTTGAGCGCCACCGGGAAGCGCAGTTGCGTGGCGATCATCATCGCCTCGTTGGCGCTGCGCGCAAGGATGGTCTTGGTGACCGGAATATGAAACGCCGCGAGCAGTGTCTTGGACTCCATCTCGGTCAGCACCTTGCGGCGTTCCGCCAGCACACTCTCGATAACCAGCCGTGCTCCCTCGATATCCGGCTTGGCCAGCGCGGACAGGGGCGGCGGGGTTTGCTGCAGCAGCTGCTGGTTTTGGTAGAAGGAGGCAATGTTGCCAAAGGCCCCCACGGCTGCCTCGGGTGTCCGGAAACTGGGAATGGCCGCCGCGTTGAGAATGCCCCGTCCCGCCACCACCGTGGTATCGCCCATCCAGCACGCCAGCAGCGGTTTGCCGATTGCTCGCTTGACCCCGGCCAGCGCATGCGCCACCGCCGCGGCATCAGCGCCAGCCTTGGGTGAATAGATCGCCAGCACGCCGTCAATCTGGGCGTCTCTGCCAGCCGTTTCAATGGCCGCCTGAAAGTGTTCAGGGCCGGCGTCTTCCGACAGGTCGATCAGGTCCGACAGGGAAGCCAGCTCGGGCAGCCGCGGCTTGAGGGCGCTGACAGACTCAGGCGAGAGTCTTCCGAGCTGCAGATGGATTTCATTGACCCAGTCGGCCGCCAGCACGCCGGGCCCGCCGCCGTTGGTGACAATGGCCAGGCGCTTGCCCACCGGCCGGTAGCGCGAAGCCAGGCATTTGGCCGCCGAAAAGAGTTCCACGAAAGAGCGCACCCGCACTGCGCCGGCCCGGCGCAGTGCGGCGTCAAACACATCGTCGCTGCCAACAATGGCCCCGCTGTGGGTCTGCGCAGCCTCGTTGCCTGCCGGCTTGCGGCCCGCCTTGAGCACCACCACCGGCTTCGCGCTCGCTGCCATGCGCAGCGCGCTCATGAAGTGGCGGGCATTGGAGATGCCTTCCAGATAGACGACGATGCTTTGGGTTTGCGCATCGTTGGCCAGAAAATCGAGCACCTGGGCAATGTCCACGGCGGAGTTGGGGCCGAGGGAAACGACCGACGAGAACCCCACCGCGTTGCCGCGGGCCCAGTCGAGTATCGAGGCGGTCAGCGCCCCCGACTGGGAGACCAGGGCCAGCGGTCCGGCCTTGGCGAGCGACCCGGCCGCGCTGGCATTGAGCTGCAATGACGGGCGCTGCAGGCCCAGGCCGTTCGGGCCGAGCAGAAACATGCCTTCGCGGCGTGCAATCTTCTTGAAGCCATCGGCCATGTCGGCGTCGATGCCGCTGGAGATCACCAGCGCAGCGCGACAGCTCATGCGGCCCGCAATCTCCAGTGCGGCAGCGACATCCTGCGGCGGCAGTGCAATGATGGCCAAGTCAGCCCGCGTCTGCGCCAGATCCCCCAGCGTACCGCTGGTATGGATGTCCAGAAACGCCAGCGTACCGCTGAACCGCTGGGCGCGCAGGGCCTGGTGCAGGGCCTTTGCCTGGGTGGTCTGCGCGGTTACGTCGTCGGCCTGGCCGGCAAAAACCACAATTGACGCGGGGCTGAAAAGCGGGGTGAGGTAGTGTTTGTCCATATTCCATTTTCCTGGAAGCAGGGAGAGGGTGCGCTAGATCGGATCGCCAAAGGAACCGGATTCCAGCCTTTGATTTTTATACGCTACAAAGATCATGGCAAATATTGGTGGCGCTGGCTACTCACTCCGCCAGACGCCTCGCGGCAAATAGCACCTGGTCAATCACCGCCTGCACATTGTCGCGATGGCTGTCGTCAAGCAGCCGGCCGGCCGCGTCAAACGCTTCGCCGGCGCGGACCAACGCAAAGGCTCTGGGTGCGACCCAGCATTGCGCGTTGAGCAGCAGCGGCACCAGATGGCTTTGCGAGCGCAGGCCGCCCAAGGCGCCAGGCGAGGCGCTGAGCACCCCCACGACCTTGCCGCTGAAGGACTTGAAGCCATCGAGCCAGTCCGGGTCGCTCTTGACCGGGCTGGAGGCCCAGTCGATGGTGTTCTTTAGCAGCGCTGTGTAGCTGCCGTTGTATTCGGGCGAGCAGATGATCCAGGCCGGATGCTCGTACATCAGTTGCTTGAGCCGCATCACGTCGGCTGGCGTGCCTTTGGCTTCCAGGTCGGCGTTGTACATCGGGATGTCAAAGTCAGCCAGTTCAATGTGGCTGACCTCGGCGCCGCTGGCCCGCGCCAGCGCTGCGGCAATGTGGGCCAGTTTGCGGTTGAAGGAGTTCAGGCGCGTGCTGCCGGCAAAAATGAGAAGCTTCATAGCGCTATTGTGGCTTGCGCGGAGTGCAGCATCGCGTCCTCAGCGCACGGGCCGCAGGTGCGCCGCATTTGGCGGTGCGTTCCAGGCGAGCGTCGCGTCAGGAGATTCGCTGCATTTTCAAGACTTTTTGGCATCCAGTCCATATGCCACCTGCGTAGATAGCTATTATAATCATAGCATACAGCAGATGTGGAGTCGCGCCGCAGGTGGCGGGCGCCATGGCACGGCGCAGCACAAATGAGGCCTTGCCTGATAAAATCAGCCCTTTTGTCCCGGGGACAGACAGGCTTTGGGCGTCCTGCACCCATTCCTGTGCCAGCCGGCAGACCTGCCCGGCCCAAGTCAGCGTCAGCATCGGGCAGTTCCATGGCGTACGGGCATCTGGCCTGAGGGCCGCTTTATTGAAGGAGGCGTGATGCACTCGCCTTATACATACCCGCAAGAATTTGACGTCATCGTGGTTGGCGGTGGCCATGCCGGCACCGAGGCCGCACTGGCTGCCGCCCGCATGGGTTGCAAGACGCTGCTCTTGAGCCACAACATCGAGACGCTCGGCCAGATGAGTTGCAACCCGTCGATTGGCGGCATCGGCAAGGGCCATCTGGTCAAGGAGGTCGATGCCATGGGCGGTGCGATGGCGCTGGCCACCGACGAGGGCGGCATCCAGTTTCGCATTCTCAACAGTTCCAAGGGCCCGGCGGTGCGCGCCACCCGGGCGCAGGCGGACCGCATTTTGTACAAGGCGGCGATACGCCGCAGGCTGGAGAACCAGCCCAATCTGTGGCTGTTCCAGCAGGCCGTCGATGATCTGATGCTCGAAGGCGAGCGCGTGGTCGGCGCGGTGACGCAGGTCGGCATCAGGTTCCGCTCGCACACCGTGGTGCTCACGGCCGGGACTTTCCTGGACGGAAAGATCCATGTGGGCCTGAATAATTACCCAGCGGGCCGGGCGGGCGATCCGCCGGCGGTGGCCCTCAGCAGCCGCCTGAAGGAACTCAGGCTACCGCAGGGCCGGCTGAAAACCGGCACACCACCGCGCATTGACGGCCGCTCGATCGACTTCAGCAAATGCCAGATGCAGCCGGGCGACGGCATGCCGGGCGGCGTGGAAGGGCCGGTTCCGGTTTTCAGCTTCATGGGCGGCGGCATTGCGCACCCACGGCAAATACCGTGCTGGATCACCCACACCAACGCACGCACACACGACATCATTCGTTCCGGCTTTGACCGCAGCCCGATGTTTACCGGCAGGATTGACGGCGTGGGCCCGCGCTACTGCCCGAGCGTTGAGGACAAGATCAACCGCTTTGCCGACAAGGAGAGCCACCAGATTTTCCTCGAACCGGAAGGCCTGACCACCCACGAAATTTACCCCAACGGAATCTCGACCAGCCTGCCGTTTGACATTCAGTACGCGCTGGTGCGCTCGATGGCTGGTATGGAAAACGCCCACATCCTGCGGCCCGGGTATGCGATCGAATACGACTATTTCGACCCGCGCGCGCTGAAAGCCAGCTTTGAAACACGCGCGATCAGCGGCTTGTTTTTTGCCGGGCAAATCAACGGTACCACCGGCTACGAAGAAGCCGCCGCCCAGGGCCTGTTTGCCGGCGTCAATGCCGCTCTGCAGTGCCAAGGCAAGGAGGCCTGGTTGCCCGGGCGTGACGAAGCTTACTTGGGCGTGCTGGTCGATGACCTGATTACCAAGGGGGTGACCGAGCCTTACCGCATGTTTACCAGCAGGGCCGAGTTTCGACTGATGCTGCGTGAAGACAACGCCGACATGCGGCTGACCGAAAAGGGCAGGGAGCTGGGGCTGGTGGATGACGCGCGCTGGGACGCGTTCAACCGCAAGCGCGACATTGTTTCACGTGAAACAGAGCGCCTGCGTTCCCTCTGGATCAACCCCGACAATCTGCCGGCGACCGAGGCCGAACGGGTACTGGGAAAGACCATCGAGCACGAGTACAACCTGCTCGATTTGCTGCGTCGTCCCGATGTGAACTACGCCGCGCTGATGTCGCTCGATGGCGGCAAATACGCCAATGCAGAACTGCAGGGGAATGTTCCAGGTGAACCCGCCCTGTCGGCGGACTTGGCCAAAAGCGTGATTGAACAACTCGAAATCACCGCCAGGTACTCCGGCTACATCGACCAGCAAAAAATCGAGGTGGAACGCGCCGCCCACTATGAACACCTCCGGTTGCCCGCCGATCTGGACTATCTGCAGGTGACGGCCCTGAGCTTTGAAGCCCGCCAAACGCTGGCCAGACATCGCCCCGAAACACTGGGCATCGCGTCGCGCATTTCGGGCATCACGCCGGCAACCGTCTCGCTGCTGCTGGTTCATCTGAAAAAGCACTTGTGGAGAGCCACGCTCGCCTCGCCGCCCGCAACGCAGGCCAATCCCTGATGAGCATTGATGAAACGGACCTGTCTGCCAGGTTAAGGGGCGGTCTGGCGGCGTTGCACCTGGACCTGGACGACCAGCAGGTCAGCCAGTTGCTTGCCTACCTGGACCTGATCGCCAAATGGACCAAAGTGTATAACCTGACCGCTGTGCGCGACCCCGCAGAAATGCTGACCCACCACCTGCTCGACAGTCTGGCGGCTGTTCCACATCTGCGGCGCCACCTGCAGCAAGCCGGTCTGGAGCAGGGCAGCAAATTACTCGACGTCGGGTCAGGCGCCGGGCTGCCCGGCGTCGTGGTCGCCATCTGCTGCCCGCACGTTGTCGTGACCTGCGTGGATGCCGTCGCCAAAAAAGCCGCCTTCATCAAGCAGGCTGCGCTGGCGCTGGCGCTTCCCAATCTGACGGGGCTGCAGGCACGGGTGGAAACCATGACCCAGCCATTCGATATTGTGTGCTCCAGGGCATTTGCCTCGCTGGCCGATTTCACTGCATGGTCAGGCAACGCACTGGCGCCGACCGGCGTCTGGATGGCCATGAAAGGCAGGTACCCGACAGAGGAAATAACAGCACTTCCCGCAAGCGTGATGGTGTTTCACGTGGAACATCTGGCCGTCCCCGGCCTGGACGCCGAGCGTTGCATCGTCTGGATGCGCCCGGTACGCCAGCCAGGCCAGTGAAACGCGCCATACTTTGCAAATCAGCGGGTATCTCCGGCGGCCAGCAAAATCCCGGCGGCCCGCACTGACGTAAACTCAAGACCTCAATTCTCGGGAGGTTTTCATGCTGGGTTTGTCTGCCAGTGTTGCCGGCATCGCCGACTACGGCACTTTTATTGCCGCAATCCTTTTGTTTTTGTTGATTCCCGGGCCTGGTAATCTGGCATTGATCACCTCCACCGGCAAAGGCGGCATTCCCGGTGGAATGGGCGCGGTCTTTGGGGTCATCCTTGGCGACCAGGTGCTGCTTTGGGCTGCCGTGGCCGGCGTGTCGGCCCTGATGGTGGCATACCCTGCCGCCTTCCATGCCGTGCAATGGGCGGGGGCAGCCTATCTGGCCTGGATGGGCATCAAGATGCTGCTCGCCAAGCCCGGCGGTGCCCCGATTGTGCAGATCAAGCCGCGCCACTACTTGCGCCAGGCCATGTTGATCACACTGCTCAACCCCAAGGCGATCGTGTTTTACCTTGCCTTTTTCCCGTTGTTCGTGGACCCGGCCCATCATCAGGGCCTGAAAACCTTCGGCGTTATGGCTGCGACCATTGCGGTGCTGACCTTTCTTTATGGCTTGACGGCTGTACTGCTCACCTACGCCCTGGCCGAGCGCCTGCGGGCCAACCCGCACATCTCCGCCGTGCTGCGAAAACTTGCGGGGGTCTTCCTGGTCGGTTTCGGCATCCGGCTGGCTCTCTCAAAATAGCCCGCCGGTTCCGTCAGTCATTTGCGGCACAACCATAACCAGAACACCCATGGCCAAAATATTCTGCATTGCCAACCAGAAGGGCGGCGTGGGCAAGACCACCACCACCGTCAATCTTGCCGCGGGCCTGGCAAAAGTCGGCCAGCGGGTTTTGATGATTGACCTGGACCCGCAAGGCAATGCCACCATGGGCTCGGGCGTGGACAAGCGCAAGCTCGAGTTCACCGTGTACGACGTGTTGCTCGAATCGGCTTCGATCGCCGAGGCGCGCGTGCAAAGCCAAAAACTCATCGACGGCGGCTGCGGCTACGACGTGCTGGGCGCCAACCGCGAACTGGCCGGTGCCGAGGTCGAACTGGTGGAGATGGAGCGCCGCGAAAAACGTCTCAAGCTGGCGCTGGCCGAAGTCGGCGACGCCTATGATTTCGTGCTGATCGACTGCCCGCCCTCGCTGTCCATGCTCACACTCAATGGCCTGTGCTGCGCGCATGGCGTGATTGTGCCGATGCAGTGCGAGTACTTTGCGCTTGAAGGCCTGACCGATCTGGTCAACACCATCAAGCAGGTGCACGCCAACCTGAACCGGGATTTGCAGATCATCGGCTTGCTGCGTGTCATGTTCGACCCGCGCATTACGCTGCAGCAGCAGGTAAGCGAGCAGCTCAAGGAGCATTTTGGCGACAAGGTGTTCAACACCGTGGTTCCGCGCAATGTGCGCCTGGCCGAAGCCCCCAGCTACGGCTTGCCGGGCGTGGTCTTTGATCCGGCTTCCAAGGGGGCGCAGGCTTTCATGGCTTTTGCCGAAGAAATGGTAGCGCGCATCAAGAGCATGTGAATCCTGTTTTTCATCAACGAATCATGCCATCAGCCCATATGGACTCTATGAATATTGCTATTAAAACAATAGTAATTGTGGCGTCTTGCAGCGCATGAACCCCGGCAGCGTCCTGATTCTTCCGGGTTGGCAAGGCAGCGGCCCTGACCATTGGCAGAGCTGCTGGGAGCGCGTGCACGGCTACCAGCGCGTGGAGCAGCATGACTGGCTCCATCCGCTGCGTGGCGACTGGATTGCGCGACTCGAAGACGTGCTGCTGTCTCGCCAGCCCGGCGAACCTGCCGTGCTGGTGGCGCATAGCCTGGGCTGCATGCTCGTTGCGGCGTGGGCGGCGCACTCCAGGAACACGCATCGCGTCAAAGGCGCGTTGCTGGTGGCCCCGCCCGATGTGGAACGCGATGACCTGCGCCAGATGCTGCCCGGCTGGTCCCCCGCGCCAAGCCAGGCCTTGCCGTTCAGAACCGTGGTTTTTGCCAGCAGCAACGACCCTTTCTGCGCGCTCGGGCGGGCCCGGCAATTTGCCGCCGCCTGGGGCGCTGAATTTATTGCAGCCGGTCCGCGCGGCCACCTGAACGCCGAAAGTGCTCTGGGCGACTGGCCGCAAGCGCATGAAAAATTGTTGCCGCTCATGCGCGGCGGCGCCGCCACGTCCCTGCAAGACACTTTTCCGCCAATCTGATTTCAAGAAAGACAGGCTAGCTACATGGTCACCAAAAAGCAAAAAGGCCTGGGCCGCGGCCTCGAAGCGCTGCTCGGCCCGAAAGTCACTGACGCAGCGGACACCGACAACGCCAACAGCAGTGCCACCAGCCCGGGCCAGCCCGCCTCGCTGCGACTGCTCGACATGGTGCCTGGCCAGTACCAGCCGCGCACCCGCATGGACGAGGGCGCGCTCTACGAACTGGCCGAATCGATCAAGATGCAGGGCATCATGCAGCCAATTCTGGTGCGCCGCCTCGCCAGCGGCGCCAACGACGGCAAGTACGAAATCATCGCGGGTGAACGGCGCTTTCGCGCGGCCCGGCTGGCTGGCCTGGACAGCGTGCCGGTGCTGGTGCGCGACGTGCCCGACGAGTCGGCGGCGGCCATGTCGCTGATCGAAAACATCCAGCGCGAAGATCTCAACCCGCTGGAAGAGGCCCATGGCCTGCAACGCCTGGTAAAGGAGTTTGGGCTCACTCACGAACTGGCGGCGCAGGCTGTTGGCCGCTCCAGAAGCGCCGCCTCCAACCTGCTGCGCCTGCTGAACCTGGCCGATCCGGTGCAAACCATGCTGATGGCTGGCGACCTCGACATGGGCCACGCGCGCGCCCTGCTAAGCCTGGATCGGGCCGAACAAATTACCGCGGCCAACCAGATATCGGCCAGGAAGCTGTCGGTGCGCCAGGCCGAAGCCCTGGTCAAAAAGCTCAGCGCCGAGTTCTCGCTGAAACCGCAGAAATCGGTCAAGGAAAAATCCCGCGATACACGCCGTCTCGAAGAAGAACTGGCCGACCTGCTGATGGCCGAAGTGGAGGTGCGCGTGAAAAAGCGGGTAAAACGCAACGGACGGATGGAGGAAATGGGCGAACTTGTCATAAACTTTGCATCGCTCGACGAACTCAATGGCCTGATTGAGCGGCTACGTGCAACCTGAAGACCACCCCATTGCGGCAGGATAGTATTTTGGAGATGCTCACCATGAATTCCCCCAAGCTTGCCGTTCGCGCCGCGCTGCTGGCGCTGGGTTGCTGCACCGTGGCCAGCGCAGCGCTGGCGCAAACCACCAGGCCGCCCAAGGCGCAGTTGTGGCTGGACCTGTCCACCGGCAGCATGGCCGGCATGCCCGAGATAGACCTGCCCCAAGGCATGAGCGGCATGCTTGGCGGCATGACCGGGGGCCGCGGCGGCGCGGCGGGCGGCAACACCAGCTACGGCATGGCGCGCGGCATGAACATCATGCCGCCGCGCGTGCTCGACATTGCGCTGTACAACAGCCTCAAACCGGGCGTGCCGGCCGAGCAGGCCATTCCCGCCGGCATGCGCATGGGGGAGCGCTTGCCGCTGCTGCCGCCGCAAGCCCAGGCGGTGCGCGAAACGGAGCCCGGCGAGGTGCCGCAGGAATACCGGGAAACGCCCAAGGGCCGGATCCTGATTTACTGGGGTTGCGGCGCCGGGGTGCGGCCCGGCCAGCCCCGTGTCATCGATCTGGCGCGCGGCAACCCGGCCGATTTTGGCGCGGCCTTTGCCGGCCGCTACGCACCCGACCGCGGCACCCGCGTCAGCCCGGCTTATGCGCTGTTTCCGAATGAACAAAGCCGGGTCCAGTTGAGCCGCGACTCCTCGCTCGTGGGTGAGCACCAGGTGCTGGGCGACGGCGTGCCGGCCTCGATGAAGTTCACGCTCGGCGCGGCGCAG
>JAHFQQ010000338.1 GCA_023259235.1 Polaromonas sp.
TGTCTCGAATGCCGCCGCGTCGGGTCGCATGGCTGTTGCCGAAGCCATTACCAATTTGCTGGCTGCACCCATCGAGTTGCCCCGCGTCAAGCTGTCGGCCAACTGGATGGCCGCCTGCGGCGAGCCCGGGCAGGACGCGGCTTTGTACGAGGCCGTCAAGGCGGTCGGGATGGATCTGTGCCCGGCGCTGGGGGTGTCCATTCCCGTCGGCAAGGATTCGCTCTCGATGCGTACTGTCTGGACTGAAGGGGCCGACCATAAAAAAGTCACCTCGCCGGTGTCTCTGATTGTCAGTGCCTTCGCCACGCTGGCGGATGTACGCGGCACGCTCACGCCGGAGTTGAACCGCGCCGAGTCTGATACGACCCTGATCCTGATTGATCTGGGCAAGGGTCAGATGCGCCTGGGCGGCTCCATCCTGGCGCAAAACCTGAATCTTGAGGGCGGCGCCGTGCCCGATCTGGATGACCCGAAAGACCTGATAAATCTGGTCAACGCCATCAATGAATTGCGCGCGCAAGGAAAGATTCTGGCCTACCACGACCGCAGTGACGGAGGCCTGTTTGCCTGCTGCTGCGAAATGGCTTTTGCCGGGCATGTGGGCGTATCGCTCAATGTGGATATGCTGGTGCTCGAAGGCGATGGCATCACCGATAGCCGCATGGATGCCGGTGACAGTAAGAACTGGGCCGGCCAGGTCAGCGCGCGCCGCGAGGAACTTACGCTCAAGGCCTTGTTCAATGAGGAATTGGGCGCCGTGATTCAGGTTGCTACCTCCGCGCGCAATGAAGTGATGCAAACATTGCGCAATCACGGACTCTCCAGGTTGAGTCATGTGGTGGGCAAAACACGCCCACCAAAGGCCGCCCAGGAAACCGGCAAGGGCGAAATCCAGATTTGGCGCGATACCAAAGCGGTATTCAAGGCGACCCTGCAGGACCTGCATCAGGTCTGGGACTCGGTAAGCTGGAGAATTTGCCAGCAACGTGATAACCCGGCCTGCGCCGATGCAGAGCACGTTGCCGCCGGTGATCCACTGGACCCCGGGTTGCACATTAATCTCGTCATTGTGAGCGAAGCGCAGCAATCCACTGAAAACTTAGAGAAAAATCAGCCTCTGTCCCCCGTGGATACTGCGCATGCAGCTACTAAATTAGTAGCAACTCGGGCGAGCCCCGCCTTGCTGCTGTCGCGTCCCAAGGTCGCGGTGCTGCGCGAGCAGGGCGTCAATTCGCATGTCGAGATGGCCTACGCCTTCACGCAGGCTGGATTTGAAGCCTGCGACGTCCACATGACCGACCTGCAGACCGGCCGGGCCAGGCTGTCAGATTTCAGGGGCGTGGTGGCTTGTGGCGGTTTCAGCTATGGCGACACGCTGGGTGCCGGCATCGGCTGGGCGCGCTCCATCACCTTCAATCCTGTGCTGGCGGAACAGTTCCGGGCGTTTTTTGGCCGACCCGACACTTTTGGCCTGGGCGTGTGCAATGGCTGCCAGATGTTTGCGGAACTCGCCGACATCATTCCCGGCGCGCAAGACTGGCCACGCTTTACCACCAACCAGAGCGAACGTTTTGAAGCGCGGCTGTCGATGGTGGAAGTGCTGGATTCGCCCAGCCTGTTTTTTGCCGGGATGGCTGGCAGCCGGCTACCGATTGCGGTGGCGCACGGCGAGGGTTATGCCAACTTTCGCTACCGCGGCAACACCGGCAAGGCAATCGCCGCCATGCGCTTCGTGGATAACACCGGGGTGGCCACCGAAGCCTATCCGTTTAACCCCAACGGCAGTTCCGGTGGGTTGACTGCCGTAACCACGGCCGACGGCCGTTTTACCGCCGTGATGCCGCACCCTGAACGGGTGTTTCGCAACCTCCAGATGAGTTGGTCCAACGGGAAACCCGACGCGTTCAGTCCGTGGATGCGGTTGTGGGAGAACGCCAGGCGCTGGGTGGGCTAATGGGTGCTGCAAGCTGGCAACCATCAAATTGCCATCGTAGGCTGGTTAACTCAACGGCTGCCGGATGTTTGCCGAAAGGGATGAAATTGTGAGGACGTCCGAGATGATCCCGGCCGGTTTCGGTGGGCGCTCACCCGGTGCGCCTGCCGTCAGGGCGGTGGGCGGCTTATCGTTAATCGGATAGGGTGCGATGATCAAACTCCGACGGTGCGTGGCCTGATCACCGATTCCGGCAAGACACTGCAGTTCCAGACCCTGATATTGCGGTGCGCGTTGCAGGATTGCACCCTCCCCTCTAAAGGGCCGAACTGGTCAATTCACTGGCTAACTGCCGGCTTGCCGTTTCACCGGTCAATGCTTCGGCCTGAACCATCCTGGCGACGGCGTCGCGGCCGGCGGTAAAGGCGCGCCGATTGAGTTCGACCATTTCTGGTTTACGTTCCCTGAAACGCTTGAGTATGGATTCGAGCAGCACTTCGGCCGGGAAGGGCAGATAGTCGGCGATGGCGCCGAGCATGACGCTGTTGCCCAGGCGGATGTCGTCCAATTGCTTGGCGATGGCTGCGGCGTCGAACGCATGCACCTCGATGCCATCGGCGCGAATCTCGGCAACCGGGTCGCTCGGGTAGGAATATAGCCCGCCGCTCACCACTGGCGGCACCAGGCGTGCGGAGTTCATCAGCACCAGTCCGCCTGGCTTGAGGTAATGGTTCCAGCGCAGGGTCTCGGCCGATTCGAATCCGACGATGATGTCGGCCTCTCCCGGAGCGATCTTCGGCGACAGCACCTTCTGGCCGAAACGCAGGTGAGAGGTCACCACGCCACCGCGCTGCGACATGCCGGCGACCTCGGTTTTTTTTACGTCATGACCGAGCGAAATCGCCGCCTCGGCGAGAATCTCGGTGGCTGTCATGACGCCCTGGCCGCCGACTCCAACGACCAAAAT
>JAHFQQ010000117.1 GCA_023259235.1 Polaromonas sp.
GGATGTCGGTGCACTCTCGTACGACCGCGCGATGCGTACCGTCGCCACCGAGAACGACAATGACTTTGACACCGGCATCCCGCATCATCCGCGCCGCCATGAAGGTGTCGTTCACCGTGGTAGTCGACACCATGTCAAGAAAGTCGAGCTTTGGAAAGGCGTGATGCAACTGAAGTTCACGTGTCAGGCTGCGAATCAGCATGGCGCTGACCCCGCCGTTGTCGGGCATCATCAGCGCCTTGCCTACGCCCATGGTGCCCGCAGCACTCAAGACTCGCAGCAACATGCTCACCCGGTCAGTGATCTGCAAGTTCCCGGCATTGGCCACAATCCGGCGGATATCGCGAGCAGACACCGGGTTGGCAATGATGCCAATGCAAGGTGAAATGCTCGATCCAGATGTGGGCATGCGTTGGCGTCCAGAAGTTTCTTGAGTCTCCAATCTGCAAACAACGTGCCAGGTAGTTGAAATTGGACTCGATGTGCCTGCAACTCACGCCGACAGTGGGCATAGTGCGCGGCACGGCTATCGGCTGGCCGAGGGGATGCAACGCTTTATTGTCACAGTGATACATCTGTAGCGTTGACAAATGCGACAGTTGTCGCATGAATGAGTCATCGTCGGTTTGGCGGGCATTTGACTATTCCCGAGACGTCCGCGGCATAGTCAAGCCCGCCGTCAATCTCATGCTGAAGTTGTCTACACCGTAGTTTCGCGCCAAGCGTGGGCTGCGAGCGGTAGGCGGAGATTTGGTCATCGTCTAAGCCCATCTATGTGGAGGATTAAGAACTACTCTCCTGCTTCTTTTCGTCAAAAGACACTCACCATCCAAGCCGTTTCGATCATTGCCGCAGCGTTGCTGTCGGTCAAACGGGAAAGTCGAATCCCACTGCCGGATGACCGCTGCTAGTGACAGCATTGAGTTGGCGGATTCAACCGGTCCATCAAGAGGGTGGCGGTAACCGACTGAAAAAGACTAGGAAGCGACACAGGGCTATACAGAATGCTCGCTTCAAACCCGACAATGACAATGACAATGACAATGACAATGACAATGACCACGGTAATGCCAGTTTGATCGCCGAAATGTGGCGATCAATTCCACCGCCCCTGCACCGTCGCACCATCTGTGGGCGGTGCTGATTGCTCACATCGACGAGGTATCCTCGCTGATCTGCCCAGTCTGCGCAGGCCAAATGCGCCTGATCGCGTTCATCACCGATAGGGCAGAGGTGCGCAAGATACTGGAGCACATCGGCGTGGACGCCCATGTCCCGCGCATTGCCCCGGCACGTGGACCGCCGCTTTGGGATGAGTGTGATGCGCCGGTGGTGGGTGAGTGTGTTGATGCCGTGCCAGACTGGGATCTGGCGGCACAACCTGCACCCGACTGCCAGGTCGATCAGCGCATCAGTTGGCGACAGGTCAAATTGGCGTTTTTGCAACGCTTCGGGGTGGGCCCGCGTGTGCTACGGGTCCAGAGCACTTTTTCAGACCAGCGGTGCTGCCACCCCCAGGTACGGCGGCTCAAAGACCGGGTTTCGGCGATGTTCTGACGTGTCCAAGGCATGTCATATCCAGACCCATGTGGTTGAATTGCCTATCCGTCAGCTGTTATGCGGCATAGCCTGGATGTTTAGTCCACGCGCAGCGCGAGTTGTTCAGAGCGTCTCTGGGCATCACTTCATGACCAGGCCGCCGTCCACAAACAGCATCTGGCCGGTCATGAAGCGGCTCCAGTCCGAGGCAAGGAACAGCACTGGTCCGGTCACGTCCTCGGGTTTGGCAATCCGCCGCAGGGGAGTCTGGGCGATGATGGCGTCCTTTACCTCTTCCTTGGTGGCACGGCTGGCATCGGTCGGATACACCAGGCCGGGCGCCACGCAGTTGACGCGGATGCCCAGCGGCCCGAGCTCGGCCGCCAGGTGGCGGCTGAAACCCACCAGGGCCGACTTGGCCGTGCTGTAGTCGTGGTAGGGCACGATGGGCCGCTCCACCAAGTCGCTCACCATGTTGATGATGCTGCCCTGCGCGCGCTGCCTGAAATGGGTCAGCACCGCCTGGCACACGTTGTAGGTGGCATGCACCGCCCCATCCACTTGCACCTGGTAGTCAGACCACGCCAACTCCCAGAACCGCTTACGTTGGTCGGGGTCAAAGCTGTAGGGCTTGAACGCGTTGTTCACGACCACGTCGATTTTTCCCACCTCGCTCAGGACGTGCGCCACCATGGCCTGCACCGCGGATTGCGACGTCACATCCGCCCGCAAGGCCCAGGCGTCACCGCCCGCAGCCTTGCAGCCCTCCACCACCTCGGCGGCGGCAGCATCGTTGCGCAGGTAGTTGGCGACCACGAACGCCCCCTCGCGTGCAAAGGCGTGCGCAATTGCCGCACCGATGCCGCGGCTGGCACCGGTGACCAGAATGACCTTGTCCTTGAAGTTCATGGCAGTAGCCGATTTCACTTGGCGGGTAACAAGTCCTGGCTCACCACATCGGACACCTTGATATGCTGTTTGATGATGCCCAGTTTTTTGTAGGTGTCGGCCGCTTTCTGCAAGGTCTCCAGATCGAAAGCGCCCAGCCCGTGCTTCTCGGTTGTGGCTGACACGGTGGAGAAGTTGCGCAGCTTGATCACCTCCAGGTTGATGGCCGGGTTCGAACCGTCGATCGCGCGCTTGACCGCCAGGTTGGCCGCTTCCTGTGGGTTGTTGATCATCCATCGTGCGCTGTCGCGATAAGCGGCGAGAAACTTCTTCAACAACTCTTTTTTCTTCTGGTAGGTCTCTTCGCGCACGACAAAGAAATCACTGGAGACGTTGACATAGTTCTTCACCTCCATGACATTGACTTCACCCAAACCTTTTTGCCTGCCCACCAGCAAGCCGGTGTCGGTGGCTGCCGTGGCATCCACTTGGCCCTGCATCAGGGGAGCGAAGTTCAGCAGACCGGTGACCACGATGGTCACGTCCGATTCGCTCAGGCCCGCCTGGCTCAGCAACAGCTGCAGGTTCAGCCGGGTGCCACTGGCCAGGCCGTAGATACCGATCTTTTTGCCTTTGAGATCAGAAGGCTTGGTGATGTTGCTCGATTTGAGCGAGACCACGTTGAAGACGTTCTGCGGATAGATGTCATAGATCGCGCGCAGCTTTTCGCCCTTGTCCAGGGCGGCGAAGAAGGAGCTGGGATCGGTGAAGGCCACATCGGCCTGCCCGGTCAGGATGTTGCGGATCGCATCACCCCCACCGGCGCCCGGCACGTAGCTCAGCTCCAGGCCGCGGGCCTTGAAGAAGCCCTTGTCTTCATCGACCAGCAGGTTGGTGAATTCGGTGACCGGCTTGTTCCAGCCCGCCACCGTGAACTTTTCCAGTTTGGCGGGCTGCGCGAGCGCGCCCGTCACGAAGCAGCCCAGCAGGGTCACTGTTGCCAGTGCACGCAGGACGGTCGGTACGATGGATGGTTTCATTCTCTTCTTCCTCTCAAGTAGTTGTGATGTAAGGTTTGAGCAGCCAGCGCTCGATGGCCAGCGTGGTCTGGTACAGCGCCATGCCCAGCACGGTGATGAGCAGCAGGACGGCAAACATGAGGGGCGTGTCCATCATCCCCTGCGAGGCGATGATCAGGGCGCCCAGGCCTTTGCTGGCGCCGATGAATTCGCCCACGACGGCGCCCACCAGCGCGAGTACCACCGCCACCCGCAGGCCGGCGAGGATGCCCGGCAGACCAGCCGGTATCTTCAGTCGCCATAGGGTTTGCCAGCGGGTGGCGCCCAGCATGCGGAACAATTCCAGGCGCTGCGCATCGACCTGCTGAATGCTGGTCAGGGAGTTTTCCATGAGCGGGAAAAAACAGATCAGCGCAGTGATCACCACCGTGGGCATGGTGCCGAAGCCGAACCAGACAATGAACAGCGGCGCCAGCGCCAGCTTCGGAATGACCTGGCTGGTCACCACATAGGGCATCAGGGTGCGGCGCAGCAAGGCGGACTCACCCATCACCACGCCGCTGGCAAAACCGAGCACGCAACCCAGCAGCAGTCCCAGCACCAGCTCCACGCTGGTTTGCCAGATATGCGGCCAGAAATAGCCGGTGCTCAAGCCCCGCCACAAGGCGGCCAGCACCAGGCTGGGTGCCGGCAGCACCAGCGTCGACAGATGAAACCAGCGGGCTGAAAGCTCCCAACCCAGCAGCAGGATGAGCAGCAGCAGCGCGGCATAAAGACGGTTCGTTTTCATGCGCATGCTCCATTCATCGCATGGCGCAACCGCGCACAAATCTCGTTGAATCGCGGGCCGTAGCGCAGCTCGCCCCCGCGCGGCTCGGGCAGATCGACCGAAATGTCCTTGCAGATGCGCCCGCCGTCCATCACCGCCACCCGGTCGGCCAGATAGACCGCTTCCGTGATGTCATGGGTGACGAAGAATACCGTGGTCTTGCGCAAGCGGCACATGGCCAACAGGTCGTCCTGCAATTCCTCGCGGGTGATGGCGTCCAGTGCCGCAAACGGCTCGTCCATCAGCAGGATGGCCGGCTCCAGAATCAAGGCTCGGGCAATCGCCACGCGGCTTTGCTGCCCGCCGGACAACTGCCGCGGGTAGTGCTCGCGGTAGGCACACAGGCCCATCACCTCCAGCAGTCGCGCGGCCCGGCTGACCTCCTCGGGCATCGGCTTGCGCTGGATGGCGATGGGCAGCAGCACGTTGTCCAGCACCCGCAGCCATTCCAGAAGTGTGGGCGACTGGAACACAAAGCCGAGTTGTGGCCCCGGCTTCCGCACGGGCACCCCCTGCAGCGTCACCGTACCCTCGTCGGGCCGAAGCAGGCCCGCCGCCAGCTTGAGCAGCGTCGTCTTGCCGCAGCCGCTGCGCCCCACCAGGCAATGGAACTCGCCCTGTGCGATGTCCCAATCGACGCGGTGCACGACGGGCGGCCACCCCGGATAGGTGTAGCTGACTTGGTGCATGTCGAGGAAAGCCATGTCGATCTAGTCCTTGTACGGCGCAAAGTCTTCCGCCGCGCTTTCAGCCGACTGCTCGATCTCGACCAGGCGCACCAGGTCCAGCAGGTTGAAGCGGCCGTCGTGGTGCCAGCCGGCCTCGGGCGCCGTCATGGCCCCGATGGCGCTGATGCGGGTGACGCCCGCCTGCCCCAGCAGTTCGGCCAGGTGAAACAATTCCTTCGGCGCGGCGGCCAGCCCGACGGTCTGCAGGAACGCGCGCTGGCCGGCAATCCGCGGCACGACGTCCTGCAGACTGTCCACCGCCAGCACCTGGATGCTGCGGTTCAAGGCACAGGGTGCCAGTGGTTGCACGGCATCGGCATAGGCCACGCTCCAGGCCGCGCCGACCTCGCCCACCACGGCCGAGCCAGTTTGCGAGAAGGCCTTGAGTTCCTGCGTCTGGCGCCAGCCGGCCACACTGGCCGCCTCTTCCAGCGGCAGGATGCGGCGCGGGAATTTGTGCTCGAAGGTCGCCAGTTCATGCGCCAGGTATTGGGCAAATTCCTGCGGTGAAACCTTGCCGCCGCGTTCCACATAAAACACATGCGGCGAATAGCAGCCCTGCTGGTCATAGCGACCCACGTCAAACGCGGCCAGCCGTGCGGTGCTCACCGCGCGGCGCGCATCCAGCGCGGCCCGGCCCACCATGCCGAAGCTCAGCTTGTGGCCATAGGGCAGGAAGCGCGTGGTGATGGGCACCCGGCGGCGAACCTGCGCCAGTGAATCGTTGCCACCGTACGCAGCCACCAGATCGGCTTGCCCGAACAGGGCCTGCTCGCGCACTTCGTCGCCGCCCTTCCACCACACTACCGCCAGACTCTCAGTCAGTTGCGGCTCCACCTCCACCAGCAGGCGTGCAAACAGGGACGCCATCAGCGGCTCGCTGCTGGACACCTTGCCCACGTTGCCGGCTTTCACCAGCAAACCCGAGATCAGGCTCCACAAGGGCAGGCCCGGCACATTCCCGGCCCAGACGTGGACCATCAATTCCGGCCCGAAGGCCCGGGCAAAACCGCCCTTGGGGCGCGGCTGGAATTCATCGAGGATCTTCGGGTTGGCGAAATCTTCCGCCACGAAGCGCTGCAGTTGCGGCGCCCGGAAGGTTTTCAGGTAGCCGGTCAGGCCGAGCCGCACCATCTCGGGGTCATAGCCGGTGACCAGCGGCAACAGCCACTCGGCCTCGATGCGGTATGGGTCGCGCGGGTCGAGCAGGCGCGCGATGGCCCGGTCCACCACCGCGATGATCTGCGACACGCTCATGGTCTTGAGCGTCGCGCGGCTGGCCACTCGCACGCGCTCGGCCAGTGCCGCCAGTTGCGCCGGGCTCAACACCGGCACGGCCACGTCCAGGGTGTTGCCCCAGCTGGAGAAGCTCAGCGTCTGCCACTGCAGCTCATCGGCCTTGAGCCCGGGCAGGTAGCCGGCAACGGCTTCGAAGGTGCTCATGCCCTGGCCGCCCGCAGGAAATCTTCCACCGCCAGCGAGCAGCCCTTGGCCTGCGCGCCTTCAGCGCGCCCCAGCAACAAGAAACCGCCGTCCACCGCCACACCCACATCTTCGGTCAGGATGGTGGTGACCGAATTGAAATTGCCGAGATCGCAATGCACCAGAATGCCGCGCTCGCCAACGGCAACCTCATTGCCGCTGAGCGGATCCACCACCCGGGAGCGAATCCAGTGCGGGCCCGACTTGACCGAGGGCAGCGTCGCGTTGCCCTCATCGTAAAACTGCGTGCTGAGCTCGGTCATGCCGTACATATTGATGCACTGGCTGCGGGCTATGCCCAGCATCGAGGACAGCTGGGCATAAAAATCTTCCATCGGCAGTTCGCGCGACTGGCCCTTGAAGCCGCCGGTATCCAGCACCCGGCTGCCCGGCGGCAGGCGAAAGCTCTGCCCACGCTGCCGCAGTTCGTCCATCAGGTGCACGAAGCTGTAGCTCGCCCCCAGCAGGGCAAAGGGATCGCCGGTCTGCTGCGCCTGCGCCAGCGCCTCAGACAGGCGCGCGCTGTCCAGCCCCTGCGGGCCCAAAAAGTAGTCGCTGCCGGGCGTGCCGAATTCGTGCACGGCCAGCGCCAGGTAATGTGCCAGCGAAGAGTTGGGCATTGCTGTCTCGTCAGGGAACAGGATGCCCATGCGGATCTTCTCAGTGCCCTGCATGAAGCGCTGGCTGAAGTTGACCCGCATCGAAGTGTCGTAGACCGCAATCGACGGGTGGTAGTGCCGGCCCTTGACGTCGCCGCGCGTGGTACCGCTGGTCATGAAGACCCGATCGCAAGTTTCCGGCGACACGCAGCTCAAGGTCAGGTCCTTGAAGGCATTGATCGGCACGGCCGGGAAGTCACGCCAGCTCTTGACGGTGCGGGGCGTCCTGCCGCGTTGTTGGCAAAAATCCCGGAAAGCTGCGTTGTGCTGGAACTGGTAGGCGAACAGGCGCAAGGCCAGGCGCGTGAACTCGTCATCAGACGAGCCCTCTTGCACCATGAAGACCAGCAACGCCTCGACGAGGTCGCTTGCCAGCTCTTGCGGGATTGATTCAGGTACTTTCACGTTCGCCGTTCTTCCGGTGGTGTGCTTCGCACGGGCGCTCCGGAAGGTGTGGCAGGGCGCAGTGCGTGACCTGACAGCTCTTCTTACGTCGGCATGATCCGATTCAAGTTCACGGGTTCAGTTCTGACCATCTCAGCCGCCCTGCCGTCTATGGCAGCGTTGCACCCCGGAGCGTTGTGGATTCTACGCGTACTGCGACGCCGGGGCGGAACACCCTTCCTGGCCCTTGCACCACTCGCACGCCGCGCCCGGACCATGCGTCAAGACAAGCTAAAGGGGGTGCGGACGAATACTTGGACGACTCGTTCGCCGGCGGCTCACTTGTCTACGGTTGATGATGAGTGAAGGGTATGGAGAGAGACGGTCTATCCCTTACCTTCTTCTCTGTCCATGTAGCGATTCAGTCGTAAGTAACTGGTGAATACTCCCCCTGCCCTATAGTGAGTGTTGACGGTTCAGGCAAAACGGTGTAGATAAAAGCGCGGCGGGGTGATCGTCAAAATGAACCCTATTCTTTTTGGCCCGCATAATCTGTGCAAGCGAAACAAGAACAATCAGACAGGGAATACGCCACGGCATGCTCGACGACATCAAGAAAACACTCTGGGCCACCGCCGACAAGCTGCGCGCCAACATGGACGCCGCCGAGTACAAGCACCTGGTGCTCGGCCTCATCTTCGTCAAATACATTTCCGACACCTTTGCCGCCCGCCGTACCGAGCTGACCATGCGCCTGACCAATCCGGGTGATGACTACTATTTTGAGGATGCCAGCACCGACGACCTGGCCGCCGAGCTGGAAGACCGCGACTACTACAAAGAGGTCAACGCCTTCTGGGTTCCTGAGTCCGCCCGCTGGGAAAGTCTGCGCGCCGCCGCCAAGCAGCCCGACATCGGCAAGCGCATCGACGACGCCCTGAGCCTGGTGGAAGCCGAGAACCCCAAGCTCAAGGGCATCCTGGACAAACGCTACGCGCGCGCCCAATTGCCCGATGGCAAGCTCGGCGAACTGGTCGATCTGGTCTCCACCATCGGGTTTGGCGACACCCCCAGCGCCGCCCGCGACACGCTTGGCCAGGTCTACGAATACTTTCTGGGCATGTTTGCCAGCGCCGAGGGCAAGCGCGGCGGGCAGTTTTACACACCGGCCAGCATCGTCAAGACCCTGGTGGCGGTGCTCAGCCCGCACAACGGCCAGGTGTATGACCCGTGCTGCGGCTCGGGCGGCATGTTCGTGCAGTCCGAGAAGTTCATCGAAGCGCACGGCGGCAAGATTCGTGATGTATCCATCTACGGGCAGGAATCCAACCCCACCACCTGGCGCCTGACTGCGATGAACCTGGCAATTCGCGGGATCGACTTCAACTTAGGAAAAGAGCCGGGCGACACCTTCACGCGCAACCAGCATGCCGACCTGCGGGCCGACTTCATTCTGGCCAACCCGCCGTTCAACATCAGCGACTGGTGGCACGGCAGCCTGACCGGTGACCCGCGCTGGGTATATGGCGACCCACCCCAAGGCAACGCCAACTACGCCTGGCTGCAGCACATGCTGCACCACCTGAAACCCACGGGCTGGGCCGGCATCGTGCTGGCCAACGGCTCCATGAGCTCCAGCCAGAACAACGAGGGCGCGATCCGCGCCGCCATGGTCGAGGCCGACGTGGTCGAAGTCATGGTGGCGCTGCCGGGACAGTTGTTCTTCAACACCCAGATTCCGGCCTGCCTGTGGTTTCTGGTCAAGCAGAAAACCCATCGCAAAGGCGAAGTGCTGTTCATCGACGCCCGCAAGCTCGCGACCATGATCAGCCGCGTGCAGTCCGAGTTCACCGATGAGGTGATTGAGCGCATTGCCGCCACTGTGGCGGCGTGGCGTGGGGAGCCCGATGCGGGCGCGTACCAGGACATTGCAGGTTTTTGCCGCAGCGTGCCACTGGCAGAAATCGCCCAGCACGGCCATGTGCTCACGCCCGGCCGCTACGTGGGCGCGGAAGCAGTGGAAGACAACGACGAAGACTTCGCCACCAAGATGCAGCAGCTCACTGTGAAGCTGGGCGAACAGATGGCCAAGGGCGCGGAGCTGGACCAGTTGATTCGGCAAAAGCTGGGAGGGCTGGGGTATGAGTTCTGAGTGGCGGGACACGACCCTCGGACAAATCTGTGCAGCCCAAGGCGGTGCGATTCAAACCGGCCCATTCGGTAGCCAACTTCATACATCTGATTACAAAGAGTTCGGCATTCCGGTTGTTATGCCGACCAACATTGGCGACGGCGGGATTGTTGTAGACGGCATTGCCAGAATTGATCAGTCCGACGTTGATCGGCTGTCGCAACACAAGCTGAAGATGGGCGACATCGTTTTCAGTCGTCGCGGTGACGTAACCAAGAATGCATTGATACGTCAGCATGAAGTCGGCTGGTTTTGTGGAACGGGGTGCTTGAAAGTTCGATTGGGCGACGAGTCCATTGCCACAGCCAAATTCATCTCGCATTGCCTGCGTCTGCCGGACATCAAGGACTGGTTGAT
>JAHFQQ010000118.1 GCA_023259235.1 Polaromonas sp.
CTCACACTGGCGTTCTCCGGTGGCCTGTGCGCTCTGGGTTCGTGGATTCTGTATGTCTGGGTCAATCCACTCACGATGTGGCTGACCTTTGCCACGTTCCTTGGTTATGCGGTGGTCTATACCGTGATTCTCAAGCCGCTCACGCCGCAAAACATCGTCATTGGGGGCGCTTCGGGCGCCATGCCACCGGTGCTGGGCTGGGCTGCCATGACCGGGTCTGTCAACCCTGAAGCACTGATTCTGTTTCTCATTATTTTTTTGTGGACGCCTCCCCATTTCTGGGCACTGGCACTGTATCGCGTCGAAGACTACCGCAAATCCGGTCTTCCCATGCTGCCGGTTACGCACGGGAACGAATTTACGCGCCTTCAGGTGTTTTTGTACACTCTGGTGCTGTTTGCCGCATGCATGATGCCGTTTATTTTTGGGATGAGCGGCTGGTTATATCTGGTGGTCGCGGTGGCGCTCAGCGCTGGATTTAGTGGATACGCCTGGTGCTTGTGGCGCAACTATTCCGATGCGCTGGCACGCAGGACCTTTCGGTTTTCACTGATTCACCTCTCGATTTTGTTTGCAGCCCTGCTGCTGGATCATTACCTCGCATGAATACGTTCTTATCACTTCCAGACCGTCGCGCTGCCGCCCGCTGGATTGGCTGCCTGCTTGCCATGCCTCTGACCGCGGGATTTTTAACTGCCTGCAGTCCGGATAAACCGCAGTTCAAGAGCGTCGATTTGACAGGCGCCGACTACGCCCAGGGCTTTTCCCTGACTGACCAAAATGGGCAGGTGCGCACCCTCAAGGATTTCTCCGGCAAGGTGGTTCTTGTATTTTTTGGCTACACCCAGTGCCCGGATGTGTGCCCGACAACCATGGCCGAAATGGCACAGGTCAAGCAGATGCTCGGTCCCGATGGCGACCGGCTGCAGGCGATTTTCATCACCGTTGATCCCGAGCGGGACACGCCAGAGATGCTCAAGGGTTATATGGGCAATTTTGACCCCACTTTCCTTGCATTACGGCCTACCCTGGCCGAGTTGCCGGAATTGGCCAAGGCCTTCAAGATCTATTACAAGAAAGCAGAAGGCAAAACGCCAGGCAGCTACAGCATGGACCACTCGGCGGGAAGCTACGTTTTTGATGGCAAAGGCCGCATCCGCCTGTACAGCCGTTACGGTGCTGGTGCCGAGGCACTGGCGTCCGATATCAAATTACTGCTCAAAAATAGCGGCTAGGCTGCAGTCCCGCCTTCTTGCGCGGCTGCTGCAAAAACAGCCGGCCCATGAAAACAGCGCGAGGCCTGCGCCAACCCCTCCAGCCCGGCATATCAAAATTGCCACTCAGGCGTAGGCGGCCAGCACCTTCTTCATTTTTTTCATCGCTGCGACTTCAATCTGGCGAATGCGCTCGGCGCTTACCTTGTAATCAGCCGCCAGGTCATGCAGTGTCATGCCGCCCGAGCCATCGTCATTGACCTTGAGCCAGCGTTCTTCCACAATGCGGCGCGCCCGCGGATCGAGTTCTTCCAGGGCGGCGCTAATGCCATGGTGAGTCATGCGGTCATGCTGACGCGACTCCATCAGAGTCATCGGTTCCTGCGTGACATCAGCCAGATAGGCAATCGGCCCAAAAGCGTTTTCACCGTCGTCGCCAGGGTTGGGATCGAGCAACACGTCGCCGCCCGACATGCGCTGCTCCATTTCAATGACTTCCTCGCGCTTGACGTTCAGCGATTTAGCCATTGAATCAATCTGGCCCTGTGTAAGCGCGTCACGATGCGTCGCCACGTCGGCATCATCCTTGAAACCCTGCTTCATGGAGCGCAGGTTGAAAAACAGTTTTCGCTGGGCCTTGGTGGTGGCCACCTTGACCATGCGCCAGTTTTTCAGGACATATTCGTGAATTTCGGCCTTGATCCAGTGCATCGCATAGCTGACCAGACGCACACCCTGATCGGGGTCAAAGCGCTTGACTGCCTTCATCAGGCCAATGTTGCCCTCCTGGATCAGGTCGCCGTGTGGCAAACCGTAGCCCAGATACTTTCTGGAAATTGATACTACCAAACGCAAGTGAGAGAGTACTAACTTGCTGGCAGAGTCAATATCGTTGTCTTCTTTGAGTTTTTTTGCAAACTCCTGCTCCTGCTCCAGGGTGAGCATGGGCAAACGGTTGACCGCCGAAATATACGCGTCCAGGTTGCCCAGAGGGGGAACCAGCGACCAGGGGTTCAGGGTAGCCAAGGCGCCCGTCTGGGCGTTCGGCGCGGCAACGGCAGTACGGGCCTGGGGCGAAACGGTGTATGGCACAGCAGAACTCCTATTCTCGAAGATTCAAATATTAGCACTCTATTAGAGAGAGTGCTAAGCAATAGGTTCAATGGTCTTGATAGAGCTGGGCTAATTAATGCTTGCCCTTGACCCATTGAAGTTAGGCCCCAATCCTGTGCTTTGGTTCAGCAGGCGTCTGTAGGAGATCGGGCAGACCAGACGCCGGGCGCCATCAGCGTGAGCCAGTGCGGCATGCCGTCAGGGCAGGTGCCTGTTGACAGGAATTTCACGCGCCTCAACGTCCACCACTTCGCCCGCGCCGGGGCTGTCGGGTTTTCCCCGGGACGACCTGCCCGGCCACATGTTTTGATGTGAGAACTGCTGGAAACGGCCAAAGACCGTTGCCGGAGCGGTTTTTTGTCCGGTAAACAGCGCTCTGAGCAGGCTCAGGGCGACAACAAACAGGCCTGCCACCAGCAAACTGACCGCAAAAATGATCGCGAACAAGCCCAAAAGAAACTTGAAGGTGAAACTTAAGAGCTTGCTGACAACACTGTTCACGCGGAAAATTCCTTTAAACAATACAGATTGCGGTCAAGATGGCGATTTCAAGCCAGAAGGGCCTGCGCGAACTCGCGCGCGTTGAAAGTTTCCAGGTCTTCCAGTTTTTCCCCTACGCCAACAAAGTACACCGGAACCGGACGCAGGCCCGGCACGGCTTGCGCGCGTTCGCGCGCCCACAGCGCAATGGCTGCCAGCACGCCGCCTTTGGCGGTGCCGTCGAGCTTGGTCACGATCAGGCCGGTGAGTTGCAGTGCTTCATCAAAAGCCTTGACCTGGGCCAGCGCATTTTGACCGGTATTGCCGTCGATCACCAGCAGCACCTCGTGCGGCGCCGTGGCATCGGCCTTCTGTACGACGCGCTTGATTTTGCGCAACTCTTCCATCAGGTGAAGCTGTGTAGGCAGCCGGCCGGCGGTATCGATCAGCACCACGTCCTTGCCGCGTGCCTTGCCTGCAGTCACGGCATCAAAACTTACGGCGGCCGGATCACCGCCTTGCTGGCTGACAATCTCGACAGTGTTGCGGTCGGCCCAGACACTGAGCTGTTCGCGTGCGGCGGCGCGAAAGGTGTCGGCGGCTGCCAGCAACACTGAGGCGCCTTCACTGGCCAGATGGCTCGTAAGTTTGCCGATTGACGTGGTTTTGCCAGCGCCGTTAACTCCTGCAACCATGATCACGGTAGGTTGGTGTGTCCCGATCACCAGCGGTCTTTCCAGCGGCTTGAGCAATTCTGTAATGGCTTCGACAAGGGCATTCTTGACAGCCACAGGGTGCGTCATGCCACCGTCCTTCACCCGGCGCTTGACATCGCCGAGCAGCTGTTCCGTGGCTTTTACGCCGGTATCGGCCATCAGCAGGGCGGTTTCCAGGTCCTCGTAGAGGGCGTCGTCGATCCGGCTACCGGTAAAAACGGTGGAAATGCTGGCGCCGGTCTTGCGCAGGCCGGCCTGCAGCCTGCCGAGCCAGCGCTGCCGTTCGGGCACCGCCGTGCCAGCCGCCGGGATCACGATCGGCGTGACCAGCGCGCTGCCAATGAGCCCTCCACCGGTGCTGGAACCCGGGGCGGCTGTCGCCACGGGAGGGGCTGAAGGTGATTTTTTCTTGAAAAAACTGAACATTGAGTATGCTTGTAGAGTCACCCTATTCTATGAAACACCCCGTGCGAACCTCCCGGACGATCCTGGCGCCTCTTTCCAGTCTCCTTGTCCGCAGTTATTTCTTCCTCCTGCCCGCAGTCTTCGCCCTTTTTTCCACCGGCGCCGCTGTTGCACAGGGTTCAGCTGGCATTGACGAGTTCACGCTGGCCAACGGACTGACGGTCATTGTCAAGCCGGATCACCGTGCGCCTACTGCGGTCCACATGTTATGGGTACGGGTGGGCGCGATGGATGAAGTGGACGGCACTTCGGGCGTCGCCCATGCGCTGGAGCACATGATGTTCAAGGGCACGCCGACAGTCAAGGCCGGTGAGTTCTCCAGGCAGGTGGCTGCCTTGGGCGGGGTTGAGAACGCATTCACCGGGCGGGACAACACCGGCTTTTACCAGCAGATTCCGGCCGGCAAACTTGAAGACGTAATGCGGCTGGAGGCTGACCGTTTTGCCAACAACCAGTGGCCTGACGACGAGTTCAAGCGCGAGATCGAGGTGGTCAAGGAAGAGCGGCGCCTGCGTACCGAAGATTCGCCCCGGGCCATGCTGGGGGAGCAGCAGGCGGCCATCACCTTCATCGCATCGCCCTACCGGCGGCCCGTGGTCGGCTGGATGAGTGACCTTGACGCCATGACGCCCGATGATGTGCGCGGCTTTTATCGGCGCTGGTATGTGCCGGCCAATGCTGCCGTGGTGGTGGCGGGTGACGTGACTGTGGCCGAGGTCAGGCGACTGGCTGAAAAATACTACGGCCCCATTCCCGCCCGAGCGGTGCCGGTGCGCAAACCCCGCTCCGAACCGGAGCAGGCGGGGGCCCGGCACCTTGACTACAAGGCTTCGGCCAGCCAGGCCTATGTGAACCTGGCATTCAAAATTCCAGGCCTGGCCGCGCCCGATTTGCGTGATACGCCAGGCGCGGCGTCGCCCACCGCCGCGGCCAGCCGCGAAGCGCTGGCCCTCACGGTGCTGGCCGCGGTGCTGGATGGCTATGACGGCGCGCGCTTGCAGCGTGCGCTGGTGCAAGGCGAAAGTGGCGAGGGTCGGGTTGCCGACAGTGCCGGTGCTGGCAGTGGGCTGATCGGGCGCGGGCCGCAGTTGTTTATGCTTGACGGGGTTCCTGCCGCGGGCAAAACGGCGCAGCAGGTGGCGCAGGCGTTGCGCCAACAGGTAGTCCGGATTGCCCAGGACGGCGTCAGCGAGACTGAACTCAGGCGTGTCAAGACCCAGTGGGCGGCCAGCGAAACCTACAAACTCGACTCGGTGTTCAGCCAGGCGCAAGAGCTGGGCTCGAACTGGGTCCAGGGCCTGCCACTGGATGCCAGCCCGCGCCTGATTGCCCGGCTGCATAGCATCACCGGCAGTGAAGTGCAGGCCGTTGCCGCCAAATATTTTGGGGACGACCAGATGACCATGGCAACCTTGCTGCCGCAGCCGCCTGATCCGGCGCGCAAGCCGCGCAAGCCGGGCGCTGCCGCTGCTGACATCCGAGACTGAACTGAACCCGGGGCCGACTGATTCCACCTTCCCATGATGATTGCTACTACAAAAATAGCTGCCAAAGTTTTGCTCCCATTGGCGATGGGTATTTTTATTCATTTGACGGCGCTGGCCGCCATTCCGGTCCAGTACTGGACACAACCCGGCGGCGCCCAGGTCTATCTGGTGGAAAGTCCGGCCATTGCCATGGTTGACGTGCAGATTGATTTTGACGCTGGCGACCGGCGCGATCCGCCCGGGCAGGCGGGGCTTGCCAGCGTGATGGCAGGCATGCTGACCAAAGGCGTGCGGGCGTCCGGCAGCGATGAGGCGGCCCTGGATGAAAATGCCCTTGGCGAGGCCTGGGCCGATCTGGGCGCGGAGTTTGATGCCGGCGCCGATTCAGATCGGTTGACTTTTTCACTGCGTTCACTGACGGATCCCGAGTTGTTGGGCAAAGCCGTGGCGCTTGCCGCGCGTGAAATCGCCGAGCCTGCTTTCCCCGAAGCCGTCTGGCAGCGCGAACGCGAGCGCATGAACGCCGCCATCAGGGAGTCAAATACCCGCCCTGCCACCATCGCGGCCCGGGCTTATGTGCAGGCCGTGTACGGCACGCATCCTTATGGTTACGAAATGACCGAGGCAAGCCTGGCGCGCATCGGTGTGGCCGACATGCGCACGGCCCATGCCGCGGATGTGGTGGCCTGCCGCGCCCGCATCAGCATGGTTGGCGCCGTCACGCGCGCGCAGGCCGACGCCATGGCCACGCAACTGCTGGCGCGGCTGCCCCGTGTGCCCTGCGACAGTCTGCCGCCGCTGCCCGTCGTGCCAGAAGTACAGCCGCTGGCCGGGGCAAAGGAAATACGTATTCCCTTCGATTCGGCGCAGGCCCATGTGCTGATCGGCCAGCCCGGCTTCAAACGCGCCGACCCCGACTATTTCGCGCTGACGGTGGGCAACTACATTCTGGGCGCCGGCGGTTTTGTGTCGCGGCTGACCAATGAGGTACGGGAAAAACGCGGGCTGACTTACGGGGTGTCGAGTCATTTCTCGCCGGGCCTGAATGCCGGGAGCTTCACGGTGGCCCTGCAGACCCGGCCTGACCAGGCCCTGCAGGCAGTGGAAATCGTACGTCAGGTAGTGCAGAACTTTGTGGCCAACGGGCCGACAGAGGCCGAACTCCAGGCCGCCAGGGAAAACCTGATCGGCGGCTTTGCGCTGCGCATCGACAGCAACCGGAAGCTTCTGGGCAACATTGCCGGCATCGCCTGGAATAACTTGCCGCTCGACTACCTGGACACATGGACGCAGCAGGTCGGCAAGGTGACCGTGGCTGACATCAAGGCAGCTTTTGCGCGCAAGCTGCAACCCGAAAAAATGGTAACCGTCATTCTTGGAGCCGCGCCATGAAATACACCCCGGCCAAGCCGCCCGCCAGGCCTGCGGCCTGGGCATCCGTGAAGCCCCGGGGCACGGCTCACCTCAAGCCGCCCGGAGAAATCCGCATCATTGGCGGAAAGTACAAGCGCACCAGGCTGCCGGTGGCCAACAGCCCCGGCCTGCGCCCCACGCCCGACCGGGTGCGGGAAACTCTTTTTAACTGGCTGGGCCAGGACCTGACCGGCTGGCGCTGCGCCGATGTTTTTGCCGGCACTGGCGCGCTGGGGTTTGAGGCAGCGTCGCGCGGTGCCGCCGAAGTGCTGTTGTGCGAGCAGGATCCGGCGCTGGTGCAGCGGCTGTTAGCGCTGCAGGCGAAGTTGCAGGCCGGCATGGTCAGGATTGAACGCGGCGATGGCCTGGGCGCTCTGCGACGATTGAGCGCGGGCAGCATGCAACTGGTGCTGCTCGATCCTCCGTTTGAATCGACCCAGTACGAAGCGATGCTGAAAGCCGCCGCGCAAGCGATCGGCCCGGCCGGTCTGGTCTATCTGGAGGCAAGCAGGGCCTGGCGGGATGACGAGTTGCTGCCCTTGGGGCTGCAGGTGCACCGCAGTGGCAAGGCGGGGGCAGTGCATTTTCATTTGCTGGCTCGCAAGGCAGACCTGTCCTGATGCACGGAGGGCAACGGGGCATAATTGAGCCATGGTGACAAGCCCCCGTATTGCGGTTTACTCCGGCACGTTTGATCCGTTCACGCTGGGCCACGACGATGTCGTGCGCCGTGCCGCCGGACTGTTTGACCAGCTCATCATTGCCGTGGCGGTAGCGCACCACAAGAAAACCCTGTTTTCACTGGACGCGCGCGTGGCGCAGGTGCAGGCCGCGACCAAAAACATGGCCAGCGTGAAAGTGTTGCCGTTTGACGGGCTGATCATGGATTTTTGCGCCATGCACGAGGCCTGCGCCGTGGTGCGGGGTGTGCGCAACCTGACGGATTTCGATTACGAAGCGCAAATGGCCGCCATGAACCGCAAGCTGCGACCGCAGGTGGAAACCGTGTTTTTGCTGCCCGATGCGCCGCTGCAGTGCATCAGCAGCACGCTGGTTCGCGAGATCAGCAAGCTCGGTGGTGATGTGGCCCAGTTGGTCAGCCCGACTGTCGCTGTGGCGCTGGCAGCGGCGCACCGCGCCGCAACCGGAGCCTGATCATGGCCCTGATGATCACCGACGAATGCATCAATTGCGATGTGTGCGAGCCCGAATGCCCCAACGAGGCGATTTTTCCGGGCGAGGAAATCTATCAGATCGACCCAGGCAAATGCACCGAGTGTGTCGGTCATTTCGACGCGCCGCAATGCGTGCAGGTCTGTCCGGTGGCCTGCATTCCGGCTGATCCGCAACACCGTGAAAGCAACGAAACCCTCTGGGAAAAATATCACCGCCTGCAAGCGGGCGCGCCGGCATTGCCCCGGGCATCCAGCGCAGTTTCCAAGTCAGTCGAAACTTGATGGTTAAACAGGTCCTGAGCCCAGGTGTAGCAATGGCAGAATGCTCTTGAAATAATAGCAATCAGTTCTGTTTTGGCAGGTTGGTAACCGCTTCCGACGGCAGCAAGGCCGTGGTTGCAGCCGCGGGTCGCGGGGGCTTGGGGCGCTCGGGCCGGCTGGTGTGAATCAGCATCGTGGCTTTTTCCATCTCACCGCTGAAGAGTTCCGGCACTGCCTTGAGGCAACGCGCGATGCAGTCCTCAATCGCCGTGCGATGTTCCTGTGAGGGTTTTTTCAGCACCCAGTTGATGACTTCGGCCTTCACGCCAGGGTGCCCGATGCCGATGCGCAGCCGCCAGTAGTCGGGCGTGCCAAGCTGGGCATGAATGTCGCGCAGGCCGTTGTGGCCAGCGTGGCTGCCGCCAAATTTGAGCTTCGCCTGACCGGGCAGGATATCGAGTTCATCGTGCGCCACCAGAATCTCTTCGGGCGCAATCTTGAAAAATCGGGCCAGCGCAGCCACCGATTTACCCGACAGATTCATGAAGGTCATGGGTTTGAGCAGCCACCCGGTTTGCCCGTTCAACGTGGCGCGGGCGACCTGTCCGTGGTAGCTCCGGTCCAGACTGAGCGGCGCCTTCAGCTCATGCGCGAGTGCATCGAGCCACCAGAAACCGGCATTGTGGCGCGTGGCTTCGTATTCGGTGCCGGGGTTGCCCAGGCCAACAAACAGTTTGATCATGTGGTGCGATGGGAGGGCAATGGCGGGGAGGATCTGCTGGCGATCCCGCGCGATTGCGCTAGCGTAGCAGAACAAAAAAACGGCTCTTGTCCTCCATCGGGGGGCAAGAGCCGTTCAGACGTCGGCAACCTGCTTCAGGCCAATGCCGGCAGGATACAAATTACTTCTTGGCGGCGGGCTTGGCAGGCGCTTTGGCGGCTGGTTTGGCTGGAGCCTTGGCGTCTTTTGCGTCAACGGGTGCCGCGGCAGGGGCAGCATCTGCCGCAGGGGCAGCTTCCACTTCTTCCACAATCGCAGTAACCGACACCAGCACCGGGTTGTCCTGGCCCTTGGCGACGAATTTCACGCCTTTTGGCAGCGTGATGTCCTTGAGGTGCAGTGAAACACCTTTTGTCAGGCCGCTCAAATCAACAGCGATGAATTCGGGCACGTCGGCGGGGAAGCAGGAGACGGTCAGCTCGGTCAGCACATGGTTGACCAGGCATTGCTCGGTCTTGACCGCTGGCGACTCTTCTTCGCCGCTGTAATGCAGGGGCACCTTCATCGTGAGCCGGGTCTTGGCTTCAACGCGCTGGAAGTCGATGTGCAGCACCTGTTGCTTGAACGGGTGCATCTGCAGATCCCGCAGCAAGACTTTTTGCGATTTGCCGCCAAGCTCCATCTCGAGGATGGAAGCATGGAAGGCTTCCTTCTTGATGGCATGCCACAAGGCGTTGTGGTCAAGCTCGATCAGCGTAGGCTGGCCCGTGCCACCATAAACGATACCGGGCGTACGGCCCGTGATGCGGAGACGGCGGCTCGCACCCGTGCCCTGCTTGGCGCGCTCAAAAGCGACGAATTTCATAATCTTCTCCAAAAGAGGCGGGCCGCGACCAGACCACCCCGACATAAAAAGGCTGCTCAGGCTCTGTGAGCCGGGCAGCCGCCTTTTGCTTCAGATCAGAACAGGTTGTCCTGGTCCGAAAACAAACTCATGACCGACTCTCCCTTGGCGATGCGC
>JAHFQQ010000339.1 GCA_023259235.1 Polaromonas sp.
TTGAGCGCCGCCGGGCCAGTGCGGATATACCCTAGCCTTTATCCCTATTGCCCACATGTTTTTCGCCATGCTGACAGCCAAAAAAAGGGCCCTCGCTTGGAGGGCCCTTTTGATGCTGGCCAGGCCGAATCGGCCTGGCCAGAATGTAAAGTGAATCCTAGTCGTGGGCGTAAATATCCACGTCCTTGGTTTCCTTGACAAACAGCGTGCCAACCACAAAAGTCATGCCGGCAATGATGATGGGATACCACAAGCCGTTGTACATATTGCCGGTCTGCGCCACGATGGCAAAGGCGGTGGTGGGCAGCAAGCCGCCAAACCAGCCGTTGCCGATGTGGTAAGGCAGGCTCATCGACGTGTAGCGGATACGGGTCGGGAACATCTCCACCAGCATGGCGGCGATCGGGCCGTACACCATGGTCACCAGAATCATGAGGTAAGTCAGGATGGCGATCACGGTGACCCTGTCCACCTTGGCCATGTCGGCCTTCGTCGGGTAGCCCGCCGCCTTCAGGTCGTCGGCCACGGCTTTCTTGAACTCCGCGTCCTTCTTCTTGGCTTCGTCAGCGCTCAGTCCCCTGGACGTGTAGCTTGGGATCTCGGTGGCGCCGATCTTGATCGTCGCTACCGAGCCAGGCGCACCGGCCACGTTTTCATAGCTCACCGAAGCACCAGCCAATACCTGTTTGGCGATGTCGCACGAGCTGGTGAACTTGACGGTGCCGGTCGGGTTGAACTGGAACGAGCACTCTTTGTCGTCGGAGGTCACAGTCACCCGGTTCTTGGCCTGCGCTTCGGCCAGGGCGGGGTTTGCGGCCTTGGTCAGCGCCGTAAACACCGGGAAGTAGGTCAAAACCGCCAACAGGCAACCCAGCATGATGATGGGTTTGCGGCCAATTTTGTCGGACAGGGTACCAAACACGATGAAGAACGGCGTACCAATGAGCAGCGCAATCGCAACCATGATGTTGGCCGAGGCGAGCTCCACCTTGAGCGCCTGCGTCAGGAAGAACAAGGCGTAAAACTGGCCCGCGTACCACACCACGGCCTGGCCGGCGGTCAATCCGATCAGGGCCAGAATCACTATTTTCAGATTTTTCCATTGACCGAAGGATTCCGACAAGGGCGCCTTGGAAGTCTTGCCTTCAGCCTTCATTTTGGCGAAGCCGGGGGACTCGTTCAAGCCCAAGCGAATCCAGACCGAGACCACCAACAACAAAATCGAGGCGAGGAAAGGTACGCGCCAGCCCCAGTCGGCAAACTTTTCCGGCCCGAGCAGGGTTTGCGTGCCCAGAATTATGAGCAGGCTCAGGAACAGGCCCAGGGTGGCCGTGGTCTGAATCCAGGAGGTGTAGGCACCGCGCTTGTTCTGCGGCGAGTGTTCCGCCACATAGGTTGCGGCACCGCCGTATTCGCCACCGAGGGCCAGGCCCTGCAACATGCGCAAGGCAATCAGGATCACCGGTGCGGCCGCGCCAATGCTGGCATAGTTTGGCAAAAATCCCACGACGGAGGTGGATGTACCCATGATCACGATCGTGACAAGGAACGTGTATTTGCGGCCAATCATGTCGCCCAGTCGGCCAAACACCAGGGCGCCGAAGGGGCGCACGATAAAACCGGCAGCGAAGGCCAGCAGCGCGAAAATGAAGGCGGAGCCCGCATCCAGACCGCTGAAAAATTGCTTGGCTATGATGGCCGCGAGTGAACCGTAAAGATAAAAGTCGTACCATTCAAAAACGGTACCCAGCGACGAGGCAAAGATAACCTTCTTTTCTCCGGCTGTCATTGGTCGTGCAGCGACCGCAGCGGTTGTTGCGCTTCTCATGGCGTTGTCTCCAAAAGGTTGGGGCCTCCAACATGGAGGTTGCTGTGCATTCTTGGAGATGGCGCTGACTCTGATCTGACGCGAAACCAACAAAAGCTTACAACAAACTGACAAATTACTGACAAAATAGAGTTGAACCCTTATTTTTCGTTTCGTAATGTGGTAAATAGTCGCGGTTGCCGGCTGACGCCTGCGACCAGGCTGTCAGGCAGCTTATGGGAGCAAGCCAATCCATGAGGGCAAAATCGCCACGCCAGCGGTCAACTGCCGTTTCCAGGTTCAATACAGGGTACCCATGAGCACCACTTTCGACTATGTCATCATCGGCGCCGGTACGGCGGGTTGCCTGCTGGCCAATCGGCTTTCGGCGGATGCGACCAAGCGTGTCCTGCTGATCGAGGCCGGCCGCCGCGACGATTACCACTGGATTCACATCCCGGTGGGCTACCTGTACTGCATCGGCAACCCCCGTACCGACTGGCTTTACAACACCGAGCCTGACATTGGCCTCAACGGCCGTGCCTTGCGTTATCCGCGCGGCAAGACGCTGGGTGGATGCAGCAGCATCAACGGCATGATCTACATGCGAGGTCAGGCGCGTGACTATGACCGGTGGGCCCAGCTTGCCGGCGACGACGCGTGGGCCTGGGACAATGTCCTGCCCTACTTCAAGCTGCATGAAGACCATTACAAAGGCGCCAACGCCTCGCATGGGGCGCGCGGTGTCGCCCCCGCATTGATGTGCGACAAAACCGACCCCTACGCACAAGTGCTGCGTCACCGCAATGCTGGCGGTGAATGGCGGGTCGAAAAGCAGCGTCTGCGCTGGGACGTGCTGGATGCGTTTTCGCAGGCCGCGCAGCAAGCCGGTGTGCCCGCCACCGATGACTTCAACCAAGGCAACAACGAGGGCGTGGGTTATTTCGAAGTCAATCAGAAAGAAGGCTGGCGCTGGAATACGGCCAAGGCGTTTTTGAGGCCGACCTGCTATGGGCGGCCGAATTTTGAAATGTGGACCTCGGCCCAGGTGGCCAAACTGTTGCTGGACA
>JAHFQQ010000340.1 GCA_023259235.1 Polaromonas sp.
GATAAATTCTGCCTTGGCCCATGCGCAATAGGTGCAAGTAGCTATTATTTCCATAGCACCCTGGAATCGCCATTAGGGCAAGACCCGCGCCACGTATTTCTTCAACGCATGCGCAGCGGTTCCAGCAGCGCCGAAAGGCCGTTGTGATCAATTTCATGCATCAGCGCCAGCAAACGCCCCGTTTCGCCCTTCGGAAATCCGGACCTGGCAAACCAGTTCAGGTAGGTGCCAGGCAGGTCGGCGAACAGCCGCCCCTTGTATTTGCCGTACGGCATTTGCAGCGTCACCAGCCACTGCAGGTCCTCGGGGTTCAAACTAGCCGCCAGCCCGCTTGACGGCATGGCCCTGGCTTTGCAGCGCCCGCATCACCGCCTCGCAGTGATCGCCCTGCACTTCAATCACACCATCCTTGACCGTTCCTCCCGATCCGCACGCCGCCTTGAGCTGTTTGCCCAACCGGGCCAGCGCCAGCGCATCAAGCGCCAGGCCGCTGACCAGCGTTACCGTCTTTCCGCCGCGCCCCCTGGTCTGTCTGGAGACACGCGCCACGCCATCAGTCCCGGCCTGCGCCTGGGATTGCCGGCAGATGCAGCCCGCCAGCGGCCTGCGGCATTCGGGGCACATTCGCCCGGCGTCGGTGGAATAGACCAGTGCGCTGGTTGAAGAATTTCTTTTCATCATGAAATTATCGCGGCCGTGACACCCGGCCATCTCCAACTGTGTTGTTCCGGCTTACCTGGCCCTGAGGCAAAACTCCATCTCGGTTCCCGCCAGATTCAGCACGTCGTTGTGGGCCAGCGCAATTGCCTGCGCCGTTATCGGCTTGCCGTTGAGGGTGGGCGTCGTATTGCCGCTCATGTGGGCCACGTAGTAGCCGTCACGCCGATGCGAAATTGCCACGACGGCGACATCTGGCTGGCCAATAGTCATCACCACCTTGACCACCGGAACTTCCAGCCCGGCGGACGTGCCCGACAGCACCTTCAGGCTGGCCAGCATGGTGCCGCTGGTGCCCGGCAACCCAAGGGTATCGAGCGACATCGCCATGGTCGGCTTTTCCGGACTCGGTTTTTCGGGTGCCGAGCTTGCCAGAAACTGGATCTTGAAATTTCCGATGGCAATGATGTCGCCGTCCCGAAGCAGTCGCCGGGACTTGATCATCTGGCCATTGATGTAGGTGCCATTGGTACTACCGACATCGGTGATGTACACATCGGCGATTCCCTGGAGTTCAAACACGCAGTGCTCGCCGCTGACGAGCATGTTGTCGAACACTATGTCGTTGTAGGGCCTGCGGCCCAGCGTGGTCCGGTCTTTTTGCAGCTGGACATGCTGGATTTCGACGCCTTCAACAGATGCAACTAGTCGTGGCACGGGAGTCTCCTGCGGGTACGTCGCCTGACACGCCCAATGCGGCGGCAATTGTTTATCGTAGCCTTATGGGACGAATGGTACAAGATCAAGGCAGCAATGACCGGGGCAGCGCCTTGTCAACCCAGCCATGGGGTGCGGCACCGGCACTGCAGGGATTGGCACAAAGCCCGATTTCAGCATGGAACAAGGAGAAAATCAGCCGCTAGCCCAGGTATTTGTTACACCGGCAGCTACCACATCGATAGCAGACCAGACCACCGCCTCGGCCGTGCCCTCGGCGGAGCTGATCAGCCAAAGCTTCACCTGGGTTGTTTTAGCGCCCGAGGCGCGACGGGGTCAGGCGCCGCATCTGGCGGCCCACCACATCGCGAAAGCGCGGGCTGTGCAGACAGATGCCGCCAGCCAGACCGACCACGCAGCCGAGCACCGTATCGAAAAAGCGCGCCTGCATAATGGCCCCCGACAAGCCCTTTCCCAGATGGGCTGCTTCTGCAAGAAGGATGGTGAGGGGCGTGATGAAGATGACGGCCAGGCCATAGTGCCGCACCACCAGCGTTTCGATCACGAAAGTCAGCGCAATCATCAGCAGTGACACGCCCCAGCTGCCCAGCGGCAGCGTCAGCAGGCTCCACGCCAGCAGCAGGCCAATGCCGGTTCCGGCAATGCGCTGCACCTGCCGGTTCCAGACGGCGCGCAAAGACATGCCCTGGATCACGGCCAGGCAGCTCACCGGCACCCAGTAGGGGCGCTGCAACTGCAGCAGCTGCGCCAGCGCCAGTGAAATTCCCACGAACAGGCCGATCACGACCGAGTCGAACACGACAAAATCGAAAGTCGCGCGCGGCGGGCGGGCTACCGGCTGGGGTGCCTGTAACCGCAGGATGACGAGGCTGTAAAAGAACGCGATCAGGCACGCCAGCACCGTGCCCATGGTGATCAGCCCGACCTGCAGCGGAATCTGCGGCCCCTGTACCGGCGAAAAGGCCCCGATGGATGCGGCCATGACGAAAAACAGGCTGCCCGGCGGGCCGATCGCATAAAACCGGCACACCAGCGTGACCAGGATGGCGATGAATGTCAGCACCGGCACCATTAATGGCGGAGAAAAATGGCTCATCACCCCCAGCGCATAGCTGGCCGACATGCCAAACGCGCAGGCCATGAGCAAGGCCATGCGGTGATGCAGCGGGGTGTTGGGCAAATACAGGAATACCAGCCCGCCCAGCGACGCGACCAATCCGTAGTCCAGGTGATTGGCCCAGGCGCCGATCAGCAGCGGCAGGCCCGAAGCCGCCGCCGCGGCGACCGGCATTTGCCAGTGCCGGTCACTCGGTTGGAACGCCACCAGGTGGCGCAGCTCTTCCCGCACCAGCGCCTGAAACCTGGCCCAGCCCTGCCAGCGCATCACCGGTCAATACCTTTGCGCCACGCACCGGGGTACGGAACTGGCAGGAGCATCCGGACGGCAATGCCCCCCGGCCGGCCGAGACCTTTAAAGTGC